>DXCZ01000096.1 GCA_019115765.1 Candidatus Mediterraneibacter stercoripullorum
TCGTTCAGTTCGATGGTATCAACTTCTTTACCTTCGATATTGTAAACAGATACTTTTGCCATCTGTGTGTTCCTCCTTTCTTATTGTCACCCTTAGCAGCTCTTAACGGATTCTTTGATCGTTACGAGGCACTTCTTCGGTCCCGGTACAGAACCTTTTACAAGAAGCAGGTTGCTCTCTGCGTCAACTCTTACGACTTCGAGATTCTGAACCGTGATCTTCTTGTTACCCATCTGACCAGGCATCTTCTTGCCTTTGAATACTTTACTCGGATCAGATGCGGCACCGTTGGAACCAGCGTGACGATGGAACTTGGAACCGTGTGTCATAGGTCCTCTGCTCTGGCCATGACGCTTGATTGCGCCCTGGAAGCCTTTACCTTTGGAAATTGCAGTTGCGTCTACATGATCTCCTGCAGCAAAGATATCAGCCTTGATTTCCTGAGCAAGTGTATATTCTTCTGCGTTGTCAAACTTGAACTCTTTTACGTATCTCTTTCCTGATACGCCAGCCTTGTCAAAATGGCCTTTTTCTGCTTTTGTCACACCATTTCTGTGTGCAACTGCTTTTTTGCCGCTGTTGTCCTTTGTGACGATCTTCTCTTTCTTGTCAACAAATCCAACCTGAACGGCTGCGTAACCATCGTTCTCAACTGTCTTAACCTGTGTAACAACACACGGTCCAGCCTGGAGAACAGTTACCGGGATCAGAACTCCGTTTTCTTCATCGAAGATCTGAGTCATACCTACTTTTGTAGCTAAGATAGCTTTCTTCATTATAATTACCTCCTGTGATTTACAGCGGAGCGCTCACGCGCTCATCCTAAATGTTAGGACGTTACTGTCTTAATTCTTTGTCCGTCTTATTTGGACTTCATTTTGATATCAATGTACACACCAGCCGGCATTTCCAGTCTGGAAAGTGCATCAACCGTCTTCTGTGTCGGTGTGATGATATCGATCAGTCTTTTATGAGTTCTCTGCTCGAACTGCTCTCTGGAATCTTTGTACTTGTGTACAGCTCTCAGAATTGTCACTACCTCTTTCTTTGTCGGCAGCGGTACCGGTCCACTCACCTGTGACCCGTTTTTCTTTACAGTTTCGATGATTTTCTTTGCGGATGCATCAACCAGCTGATGATCATACGCTTTCAGTGTGATTCTCATTACTTGACTTGCCATAAAAAAAGTCGCCTCCTTTTCGTACTTCTGACTTCAGTACGACAAGCGGTGACTGTACACTCTCCCGTGTGTGTCGTGAGAAACACGCACGTTGTTACTGCATCTCAGCAGCTGTTATAGTAGTTTCGTACAGTGACTTGTCGCCAGTTTCCTAACTTGACATTCGCTCCACGGAAAACCTGTTCAGACTTATGTTTTTGCCTGACAGCAACCTCACGCTTCACAGCTATCATGTCACAGCCCTATTAGTATATCTGATGGAAATATTTATTTCAAGTATTTTTTCGGAAATATTGTATTTTTTTTGATACAATTATTGCTGCCGCCTTAATGCAGCCTTCTCCGGTTACTTTCCCAGCAATATAGCCGCCGGATTATCATGCAGAAGCATTTTCACAGCATTTTCTCCATAGTCCGTATGCAGCACCTCGATCAGTTCCCGGATATCCGGAGTCCGGATATATGGCCGGTGTGCATCAGAAGCCAAGGCATATACGATTCCCATCCGCAGCAGCTGATCCGCATTGGTCTGTATCTCTCTTCCAAAACCTCCGAGTATGCTCCCCTTATTTATCTGTAACAGCGCTCCCATCTCTGTCCAGATAGCAGCATCTTCCACCGAGCGGGTAATACAATGGTAACGTTCCGGATGCGCCACTACCGGAACGTATCCCCGATCAAGGAGACGGTCAAGTTCTCTGTAAATAAGCTGTACCGGGGAATCCAGCTCAAATTCCACCAGAGCATATCTGGTTTTGTTCAAAGTAAGGACTTCCCCGGCATCCAGACGCTCTGCCACATGTCCATCTGCCATTATTTCCATTCCCGCGCCTATCTGGAGCGGGATCTGATACTCAGCAAGCAGGCTGCGGAATCTGTTCAGAGTTCTGACGTAGCGGACCAGGTATTCCGCAGACTCTCTCCCCCGCTCTCTGCTGTGGGATGTTGCCAAAACAACTCCGACACCCGCCTTCACACTCATCCTGGCCATGGCCAGAGCATCTTTCCACTTTTCCGCTCCATCATCCAGCCCCGGAAGGATATGCGTATGTATATCAATCAGCTGATTTGCCATAACCATATTCTCCGCTGCCGCCATAGCCATATCCATAGCCATATCCATAACCATAGCCGTAGCCATAACCATAGCCATAGCCGCTTCCCTGCCTCGGCACTGCATTAAATACATATCCTGTCACACGCGCACCGCTTGCCTCCAGATCCGCAACCCCATCCACGATCCTCCGTCTGGGAAGATAATCGTAACGCACCACGTAGAGAATACCATCGGCATATTCCGCAAGCAGCTGTGCATCTTCAAACATCTCCGCCGGCGGTGCATCTACTATAATATAGTCCATCTCTTCTCTCAGCTTCTTAAATACCGCTGCCAGCCTCTTTGAATTCAGAATACGGGGAATGTTCTTCTCAGGCCGCATACCACCAAGGAACAGGAATCCTCCTCGCGGAGACTTCTGGATTGCTTCTGAAAGGCTGCATTTGCCACTTAGAACCTCTCCCAACCCGACTGATTTCTTCAGATCTGCTATCCTCCATACATTCTGTTTCCTCAGATCCCCGTCTACAAGGAGGACTTTCTTTCCCTGCTGCGCAAAAGAGGACGCGAGGTTGACGGCAACAGTAGTCTTTCCTTCTTCAGGCACCGTACTGGATACGAGAAGTACTCTGACGCCCGTTTCTTCCATCTCCTGCTCCACATGAACACGAAGCCCTCTGACTCCTTCACGGTATGCAGGATCAGAAAACTGACTCTGCCCTCCTCCGATTTCTCTCCTGCCAGTCTTCTTCCTCCTGACCTTCGGCAGAGTACCCAGACATATCATGTTGCTGGCCCGCTGGAGGTCCTCCGGCTTCTGTACAGTCTTACGCAGAAGAGCCGCGATCCCGATCAGCAGGAGAGCAGCAACGATACCTGCCGCTCCTCCCTTTGCCGCCTCCCGGATATAGCTGGGCTGATTGTATGGTTCCCCGGGAGTTTTCGGAGGATCGATCATGTTAAAATATGTGTCGCCGATCACGAAGCGGGCAACATCCGGATAGAGTCGGATCGCAGCCTCCAGGATCTTGCCTGCATCCTCCGCGTCAGAGCTGACCACCGTCATCGTGATCAGGTTCGAATTGGGTATGGCAGACGCGGATATCGTCCCATTGATCATATCAACTCCCAGATCCTCTTCAATGGCGTCTGTCAGGATCCTGCTGCTCAAAATATATGGAAAAGTCTTTTCCAGCTGTCCTGCAGTGGATGAATTATAATAAAACTGATATCCGTCTCCGCTGTCCGACGCCGTCTTTCCTGTCGCCACAGTAAAAGACGCCTCAGCCCGGTACATCGGCGTATAGAAGACAGTGGCTCTGGCAAACATGACTCCGGATCCCAGAACGGCAAGCAGCAATATCAGCCACCAGAATTTCGATATTCCCCGCACAAAGTTACGCACAAGTTCAACCAGATCAATTTCCATCTCTTCCTTATCATTTACCAGTTCTTTTTCGTTCATTTTCCCACCTGCCTCTATGATTCTCCCTATATCCCCGGTAACCGTAATATGCTGCCGTTCCATCTTCCAGATTCATTTCCTGGTGGAATGCATTCAGCACAAATCCCGCAAAATCTTTCCTGCACTGTCCGATCACATCTACCTTATCGTTTATCGCCCGGATATCACTCCAGTCCTGTCTGACAACAAGAAGAACAGAATCTACGTATTTCATCAGTATCTCTACATCACTTGTCACACCCATCGGGGAGGAATCAACGATTACATAATCCGCTTTCTCCCGGCATTCTTCAATTAACTGTGCAAACCGCTCTGATTCTATCAGCCTGGCAGCTCCGGATACCGCTTTATCCTGAAAGATCCGATATAATCTCGTCTGTCTGTCATAGTTTAAAATGTCTTCCAATCCCACATTCCCCTGCAGATAATCCGACAGCATTTTCTCTCGGATCTTAGGACGGTCAAACACCTTATAAAGCGCCGGTTTGCGGAGATCCATATCCAGAAGCACTACTTTACGTCCCTTTTCCGCCAACGCCAGCGCAAGATTGGCCGCCACCGATGATTTTCCTTCGTTTTCCGCAACACTGGAGATAAGAAGGACCTGCTGTCCCCTTCGTTTCAGATGCTGTTCAACCCGGGTAGAGGTTTTACGGACCGCTTCACTGAAAGGCGTACTGACCAGCGCGGAACTGATCAGAAGAGAATGTTTCTCTTTCTTCAGCATACCTTTCAATGTATGTGCCTTATACTCATAAGGAATGGTACCTCGGATGCGCCCTTCCAGATTTCGTTTTGCTCCGGTCCTGGTCTTTACCGTGTAGCGCAGGACTGACATCATGCCTATCGCGCAGATCACAAGCGCAGCACCTGCAGCTGCCCCCAGCTTTCTGTACCGGTCTGTGTTCTGCACATTTGAAGGAGAGTAAGGAACAGTCGGCTCTTCAACAATTCGCAGGACCGCATTCGAAAACAGGTATCCCGACACAGATTCATAGTTATCCAGCGCCGCGTCAAGGATCATGTAAGCCTGCCTCGGGTCCGCCGATACAACTGACAGATTGAGCAGGTTCGTCTCCTGGATCACAGTTGACGTGATCTCTCCATCTACTGCATCCACGCCCATCGTCTCCGCGATCTTCTCTCTAAGGATATCACTCTGGAAGACTTCATTGAACACCTCTGCCATCTGACTTGCAACCGTCAGGGAAGAATAAGCATTACCGTTTTCTCCTTTGGCACTGACTGCCATAGTCGCCGCAGCTGTATATTGGGGCACATAAGTCAGATCGCAGACGCCGGTCACCCCGAACCATCCTGCCAGAGCAGCAAGAATGATCACCCAGATATTCCTGAACAGATCCTTCAGAATCCCATATATACTGATCTCATCAAGATTAAATTCTCTTTCGTCACCCATCACATTCTCCTATCCGCGCACCACTACAGTCATCCAGGTTTCCGCGTCCCCGCATGTATAATGCACTTCATAAACTCCCGGCTCCTTCGTATTGACATCAGACCGCGCCGTGATCTCCGATGCTGACAGCGTCTCCCCGTCCGCATCCGTAATTCCTTCCTTATATGTATTCGGATCAAAACCGTCTCCGGTATTGATATACACGACCGGTGTGCTCAGATTAAGTACGGACTGATCCGCCGCAATAACATGAACCGGCAGCGCCAGCTGAGAAGAATCTCCGAGGCTGTTGGATACTTCTACTTCTATCGTTCCATCTCCCGCAGTCAGATAAGAGACATTCTCTCCGATCAGACGCACCATATCAGAAATATCTCCGTCAAGCATGTCCTGTGCCCCGATCAGATCATATGCCGTCTCCGTTTCCCCGACACGGAAAACAAGCGGACGGCTTAATGTAAAACGAGGAGACTCATATCCCACGAATGTGATCTCCCTCCGGTAGACCCCGGGCTGATTCGCTGAATCAAACACAATATAATTCAGGTTACATTTCCCCGCTGCAAAAAACGGAGTAAACTCCCCTATCATGATCTCAGATGTGAGATCACCATCTTCTTCGTCATAAGCCTGCATCCCCTGCAGAAGATCCTCCTGTGTATACTCGACCGGTACTTCAATCGCGTCTGTCTCTGCTGTAATAACCGGAACATTTGGATCCTGCTGAGATACTTTTCTCACTTTTCCGGCTCCGAATATTCCAAGCGAAACAGCAAACAAAAGAATTACTGCTATCCTGATATACCTCATATTGCCTTTTCACTCCTCCGTTTCAACTTGTATGATATCATAAATATCCTTCAGGAACTTCCCCTACCCTTGGCCATAGTAACATGAAAACTGCAAAAAAAATATGCTGCTGTGCCTGTTTTCTCTAAAGTTTACTCTTCAGACTTGAACCGCCCCCGCACGGTTCCGTTCACACGCAGCCCATCTCATAAAGTATTGCCATATATGATATAGACGATAACCGCCTTCCCTGAGTTTGTCAAGTAAAGTATTAGAGTTTTTCCGATTTTTTGACATCCAGGCTGTTCTGTTGCATGGCCGGACAGACTAAAGTTGTGCGTCTGTAAGCTGAAATGCATACTCCGCTTTCATAGCCTCCACCATGCGGCATACATAGTCCGGCCTCTGGTCAAACTTCCCTGTCTCTGACTGACACATAGCCGCACATACTCTGCACAGTTCCTTATCTTTACACGTTTTGCACTCTATCGGAAGGTGTATCTGTCCTGTCATCTGCCGGATCTTCTCCCAGGCTGCCGTAAATCCGTCTGTCAGTACATCCGCCTCTGGTTCCGTCACAAGTCCGCAGGGGCGGAGCTTTCCATCCCAGGTAATCCAGAAAGAGCCCCGCCCCGCCATGCACAGGACTGGATCACCAAGCCCGTCTTCTCCTCCTTGTGCCACCGGAACAGGCTTGTTCTCATCCAACGCCCATCTTGCATGCCGGTTAAACTCATCCGCTGAAAGCATCAGCTTCTCCCTCTGCACCATATATCTCCCGGCATCTCCCGCAGAAAGTCTCCCCCGGTTGCTGCCGCAGCTCTGACCATCGAGACGTACAGGCGGAAAGATATAGGAGCTCAGTCCGATCATCGTGTCCTCTTCCTTCGCAAACTGATATACCGCTTCCATATCCTTGCAGTTATATGCTGTAAGCATCATAGTTGTACGCACCGGTATACCGGTCTGTCTGAGTTCATGGATTGCCTTCTTCACCCGCCCCATAGCTCTTACTTCACAGAGATCTTCATATGTATCCTCCGAAGCGCCATACAAGGATACATTGATCCTTCCCGGCGGATATTTCCGGAAGCACTCCAGCGCCTCTTCACTCAACAAAGAGCCATTCGTATTAATAGACACACGAAAGCCCATGACAGACAGCTCCCGGTACAATTCCAGAAAATCCTCCCTTATCATGGCCTCTCCTCCCGTAAGCAAAAGAAAAAGAAGCCCCTGACTCTTTGCTTCTTCTGCGATATCCATCCACTGGCTCACCGACAGTTCCCGTGCTTTCAGGTCTTCTTTGTTCTTCTGCTCATGCACATAGCACATCTTACAATTAAAGTTGCACCGGGATGTAAGCTCAAACGTCCCGCTGATCGGAACCCCCATACTGCCGGCCTTTTCTGATAAGTATCTGCTGATAGGGAATTCACTTTCCCATGGTATTATATTCATCCTTGCATACTCTCCTTTTATCCTCTGCTGCCCGGTATCTCTCTATCCGGAGCAGATCAAGCGGATCATTTTGTGATCCGCCATGTTGTTCACTCTTTTTCACTTTCCTTCCAACGCTTCCTCTAGCACACGAACTGCCGACTGATCCGGCACACAGGAGAAATAATAGACCGGAATCCGCTCTACAATCCGGATCAGCAGATCCAGGATATTCCTTGTCCCATCACTGTCCCAGGGAGACACTGCACACTCTGACATAAGCAGTCGGATTGCCTCTGCCGGCCCAAGCCGCCGGATCCGGTTCTCCCTGCCCTGGCGCAGCACAACCGCCGCCCGGAGAGGAGCGCTGACATTCTTACATATACCCGAAGTACCACAGAATGGCAGTCCATGTACCATAGGCCTGTCTCCATCACAACTCAGAATACTCCGATCCCCGTTGATAATCTCCACATCATCATGGCTGTTCGCCCAGAGCTCCGCCTGGGTAGACTTGCCGGTACCCGAAGGGGCTGTAAAAACAATCCCCTCTCCACGGTATGTGATATAAGCCGAATGAAGGATCACTCGATTGTGATGAGCCATGATCAGGTCAAGACACATGGCGTTAAAGATGTCCTTCTCGGAGCTGGGAGGGGAATGGAAATATATGTCATATGCATCCGGGGCGGGAAGGGTATAGTGCAGACAGCTGTTCCAATCTGTAGACAAAAAGTTAAAGGATGAAAATATCCCTCTATAACAATAAACTTCGCCCACATTAGCAAAAACAAATATATTTTTGTCAACATATAATGCATTGCATTCGATCAACGGCTTCCATCTTTTTCCTTCATATTTGATTGCAACGGATTTATCATCCTGAGATGCTGATCGAAACAAAGAAAACACTTCCATCCTATCTTTCATCGCATAATTTAATTCTAATCTCAAATCCAAATTTGCTAATTTATAATTATACAAATTTTTTTTATTCATCTTATGACTTATGACCCCAAAGCCAATCTTTCCGTATCTACTACGATATTATTTATATGATAACAATAAAGATATGAACCACACACGTTTGGATCCTTCGTAAAATATTTCACTCCTATATCTGGATCCATAAATGGTCTATCGTCTGTCCCAGGAAGGAATGTACAATCTGATGTATATATAAAATCGCAGGTAGCTATTGCTGCATTAAACTCCAGATTTTCAAACTTTGCATTTGGTTTCTCATATTTTCTTTTCATTGCTTTTCCCCTTCATACTTTTTTATTGTTTCATTTTTCTAAAATTATAATGTGTTTTCGTATATGCTCCAGGAATTCATCCAGATCCTGATCCGCCATCTCTTCGTCAACTTCATATTCCTCACACAGCCTGTCTCGAAGCTCTTCTTTTGTCAAATCACTCTTCTGCAGCTCTTTCCACAGGAATGCTCCTGTCTCATTGAGAGTAACCAGCCCCTGGAACTTCATAGCTTCCTCTCCTGTCGGCACTACGATATACTCTCCCATGATTTCTCTCAGTATATAATTTTCTGATATATGCATCTCACCCTCCTGCTACTCATATGTCAGATTCATAATCTTACTCGTTTCCAGATTAAAGTGCTGCGTCTGCTTTTCTTTACTTTCACCTGCTTTCAGGCCGCCTTCGATTTTAATCCGGTAAGTAATCCCGCCACGGTAAATATCATCTTCTTCTACATTTTTATAGTACACGTATATGTCATTCTCTATATCCTGTTCACTATGATTTTCCACTTTGATCCAATTATCCGCCACTGATACAGTAAAGATATCATCATGTAATGATCTTTCCTGTGAAAAACGCGCCAGATTCTCTATATTATAAGTGCAGTCCTGTTCATTATCCGGATAAGCTTTGGCACTGCTTTCCAGTACATTCACCGTACTTCCCGCTGTCAATGTTGTAATATCAAATTCTGCTGTCTCGCCATCTGCATCAGCCAGAATCTTCAGGTATTGGACATCCTCATCTGATGTATTCGTAACGGTCAGCTGCCATATATCTTTTACTTCTTTGTCACTTCCATCCTCCCAGAATTCTCCAGAATACGAGGAAGCCTTTTCAATAACGATGCCGTCTCCCAGACGGTATCTTTGCTCATTCTCTGAATCCTTTTTATCATTCCGTACAATAACAAGAACGATAATAACAATTGCAGCCAGCAGAATCACTGCCGCGATTCCTGCCATTATCAGTTTCTGTTTTTTCCCGACTGATTTTCCCGGCCTTTTACTGTTTCTTTTGTTATTGCTGTTTCTACTTTGTTTCTGCATTTCAAATCCCAACTGTTCTTTTCATATTATCCGGCGGGGCGATTTCCCCGCCGGACAAATGCTTTATCCGTTTTAAACCGGATATTTATTTTTTCATATTTTTCTTTCTGTAAATGACCACCGCAGCAACTGCCAGTAATGCTATTGCCATACCTGCCACAGGAAGGAAGATATTGGATGTATCTCCTGTCTCCACCGCCCTGTCCGTTTCTGCAGCACTGTTATTTGAATCCTGTGCATCTGCATTTTCTATACCGGACGACGGTTTGTCCACTGTATCATTCACATTTGAATCTGCCGGATTCTGCACATCCTGATTTCCCTGATCAGAAGAACCCTGGCTGCCCGAATTCTCCGGCTCTGCTGGATCCTGTTTATCCGGATCTGACGGCTGCTGGTCATCCGGATTCTCTGGTTCTGATGGTTTCTGATCTTCCGGATCGTCCGGTTCCGTCGGTTCTTGCTCATCTGAATCATCCGGCTCTGACGGATTCTGTTCGTCTCCGCCGGGCGCTGGAGTTTCTTCTGCCTTCGTGTATTTAACAATTACAATCTTATTATCATCCAGAATGCCCCATACCGGCTGACCTCTGAGTTCATCAAGTTCATAGCCTTCAATCTCAAGAGCCGCATGCTGAGATACATTATAAATGCTGCCTTCAACCGCCTCATAAACATACGGATCTACAAGATCATTATTATCTTCATCCAGATATCTGACTGTCACCTGATAGTTCTTCAGATAAATCACGTTGATCACTTTATTACCGTCTACTGTTCCATAAACAGCATCCCCGATGACACCTGCAAGTGTGTACCCATCGATAAATCTGCCCGCCTGAAGCGATACATTATATTTTGTTCCTTCTGCAACATTATCCTGTACATAAGACTCTGCCAGGGCATTTCCTGATTTATCCAGGTAGTTGACAACCACACTGTAAGTAACCGGCTTCTCCGGCTGCTCTGCCTCTTTTTTGTCATAGATAACAGTAACCGCTACCGGCTGAGTTATCGTTCCAGTTACCGGGCTTCCGCAGATATCAGCAGCTTCATATCCATCAATCTCTTTATCCGCCTCTGCTGTCACATCATATGCTGTTCCGTACGGCACATCCGCCTTGATATAAGGTTCAGCCAGATCATTTCCAGCTCTGTCTTTATAAAATACTGTGATACTGAATGTCTGCTGCAGGTATTCAACCCGGATCTCTTTATTCTGATCCAGTACACCGCTCACGTCATCCCCGGCAATCCGATCCAGGCTGTAGCCTTCGAACTGTCTCTGAGTCTGTTCCGTCACATCGTAAGCACTTCCGTCGGTTCCGGTGATCACATACGGATCCGCAAGAACTTTTCCGTCATTTCCTTCGTAGGTAACGGTTACTGTGTAGTTCTGCAGATATACCACATTGATCACCCGGTTGCTGTCAGCTATTCCGCTTACCGCGTCACCTTTAATTTCTGCAAGAGTATATCCGTCGATCTGCTTTTCTGTCTCTGCGGTCACATCATAGCTGCTTCCTTCTGTCAGTCCTGCCTGAACATAAGGCTGAGCAAGTACATTCCCGTTCTTGTCAATATAATTAACAATTACGCTGTAAGTCGGTTTCGGCTCTTCTGCCTGTTCCTTCTCATAAACCACATTGAGAATTACGTTACTGCTGACTGTACCCTTTTCCGGATCTCCCGTTACGGAAATCGTTGTATAGCCATCGATTTCTCTACCTGTCATTTCTGATACATCGTATGCTGTTCCATAGGGTACTTCTGTCTTAACGTACGGATCTAAAAGTGCATTTCCTTCCTGATCCACATAATTTACAATTATGCTGTATGTAAGCTTTTTATAAATCACATTGATCGTCAGATCACTTTCCAACGTTCCTTCGATAAAGCCGCCTGCTGTTCCGACAAGCTGATATCCTTCAAACTTCTTCTCCACCTGCTCACTCAGATCATAATGACTTCCTTCCGGAGCTTCTGTCATATAAGGATCCGCAAGTACATTTCCATCCTGATCTTTGTAGTTGAGCTGGATGCTGTAATTCTTCAGATATACTACAGTGATTACTTTATTGCAGTCTGCCTCACCGCTGACAGCGTCTCCTTTCACTTCATAGAACGTATAACCGTCAATCTCTTTCTCTGTCTGGGCTTCTACATCATATGCACTGCCTTTTTCCAGATCTTTTATAAAATACGGATCTGCAAGACTGTTTCCATCCTTATCCGTATAACGGACAAGTACTGTATAAGTCATTGGTACTGCTGCTTCTGCCTTTGCATAAACAACATGTATCACTACATCTCCGCTCAGGATACCCGTCACTTCATCTCCGCTTACCTGCTGCAATGTGTAACCATCAATCTGCTTCTCTGTCTGTTCGGTCAAATCATAGGCTGTCCCGTAAGCTACATTCTCCCAGATATAAGGATCTGCAATCTCGTTGCCTTCGCCATCAATATAATAAACAGCAAGGTCAAATGTCTGTTTCTCGTAGATCACACGGATAGTTACATCGTTTTCCATTTTGCCCTGAAGGAATCCCCCGGCCGTACCAACAAGCCGGTAACCTTCGAACTCTTTTTCAGCCTGGGCTGTCACATCATACTCTGTACCATGAGCAATGTTATCCTGCACATAAGGATCTGCAAGGGTCAGCCCTGCCTGATCCACATACTCCACACGGAGCGTATAAGTCTTCGGCTGGTAAATCACTGTAATCTCAACATCACTGTCAAGAGTACCGGTCACCTCACCCTGAACTTCTGCGATCTCGTAGCCCTCGATTTCTTTGCCGGCAGCCTCTGTCACATCGTAACTGCTTCCCTCAGCCCCGGTAATCACCTGTGAATCTGCAAGCTTCTTTCCGTTCTGATCCATATAGTGAACTGTAACTGTATGTTCAGTTGCCTGAACTGGCGTATTAATGAAGTAATAAGCTGCCTCCACATTATCCCAGCTTGCTGTAGCAATCAGGTCATTCTCATCACTTACTGTCTGGAGGGATCTGGTCTGAACATCTGACTCTGCAGCAGAATCTGTTCCTTCAACCTGATCTACGGTCCATCGGAGATTTGTCAGAGACAGGATATCATCTTCATCCTGTCCGACTTTACCATCAGCGCCTTTAGCAAAGTTTCCAATAATGATCGGATATTTGGTCTTGTAAGTTCCGAATGGAGTTTCTCCATCTTCAATTCCATCAGACGCCTCTGCCTCTTCCCATACACATTGTTCAGTCAAATCATAATATAAATCATATGCTGTTTGTATTGAGTATCGATCAATCTTATAATACTTCCATCCTTTTGCAGGATCACTTCCTTCATATTGATCACTTTCTTGAACCGCAACTCCGACTGTAAGATTCGGTGCCGTTCCCTTGGCCAGTTTGGCCGCCAGCTGAACTTTATCTGGAATATCATCCGCCCAAAGATAGAATGAGATTGCCTGTCCCTTTTTTAAATAGACTTCATTTTTAGGACCAAAGTCTTCATATTCTCTTATATCTTCCAGACTATCGTTACCATCAACAAATACAGTTCCAAACTGAGGCACTTCTGACACATTCTTTGCATTCAGGAGTATATCTCTCAGTTCTGTAAATCTTGGTTCCTGCTCTCCATCCTGTTTATATACGTCATTAATCTCTTCATATTCCTCATTTGATGGGTTTGCCGGATTATAAATTCGGATAGCATCCAAATACAGAGTATAACTGTTGTTTCCATCTTCTTTGTAATGATGATCGAAATTCTTAGAATACTGAGGAGTGATAACCACTCTATGCTTTCCATAACCAAGATCCTTCATCTTTACAATGGGAATTTGATATAATGCATTATCATCAGTATCTTCCTCATCTGAGATTTGAATCCACTGCCCATTTTCATATTTATAACTATAATATGTATCTACTGTATACGACTTTTCAAGGGTATTTTTATCGTCATATACAGATACCATTACTACACCTGTAGCACCACTTGTCACACTGATTACATCAAACCCTGTTCCCTGGAAGGTAAACTCTGCATAGGGGAAGGTTCCTCCTTTATTCGGCTGATTGTCCGCGTTGACCTCTACGTAATGCGATGAGCCGTTACTATACGTTAAGTCATCTTCATAATGCGTATCATTTCCATACCAGTCATCCCATGCACGGCCAACAACATCGCTTCCCGGCCGGTCCGTATCCTGAACCTGGCTTGCCGTTGAATCAGGAACTGTCTCCTTCCACTTACCAGCGTCATCTTTGCCTTTACCATCTACATAATTAATACCTGTAGTAAATTCCTTTGGTTGTTTGTTATGAGTTTGATTGAAGTCATCCTCATAGTAAATTGTAGTCGCCGGGACAACAGTTACCTTACTGTAGACATACTGCTGCGTTTTGTTATTATCCCGAAGCTGTACTGCATACATGATCTGCTGCCAGGAATCCATAGCCATGGTATTCGGAGTGAAGCGGATATCATCCCCTTTTATCTGTGCTGTACCATAATCACCTCTTACTACTGTCTGTTCTTCTCCCTCTTCCAGGGTTTCTTTCCATACTGCCTCGGTACTAAAGTTAGCATCCAGCTCAGTCGTAACTTTATTGAGCAGAGTTGTATCAAATTTCTCTGTACTGGTCTCTTCTGTAGTCTTCTTTATGTTCACGCCTGCAAGTTTTCCGCCTACATTCGTATCATTGGTAAGCACATCAATGTCCACAGACAGGCCAAAGTCAATAACTACGGTGTCTTCTTTCACCAGTTCCGTCGGCAGGTAGTTGATGATCTGATGGGTATAATAGTTCAGGTCATTGTAAATCGTAACATAGTTCTTAATCGGTTCCTCTACTACCGAATAAGTATATTTATTATTTTCATTATCTTTGTAAGTTGGTGCATGTATCGTGGTTGTCCAGATGCTGTCATCTGATCCTGCCATCTGATCCGTCATAGTAATCGGATTCTTTTCGTTTGAATTAACAGGTTTAAAATCTTTTCCATCCTGTTTAACAGTCACTTCAACAGAACCTGGTCGGTTTGCATTATCATTATCCTTCCATATCTTCTGTATGATATGCTCACCATTTACATCACACGGATCCTGAATATCTCCTTCCTCTCCTTCTGCTTCATACACATTTTCATAAGTTGGTGTTCCGAGCATCAAGTCTGCCTGAGCAGATGATACATATACATTAATGGAGAAACGAACCTTGCCATTTCCCGTTGACTGATATGCGCCATCCCATACGTCGCCATGTTTGTACATACTTTCAGACTGCATGTGTTTTACAGGATATACATAGTATGAAATTCCCCCAATCGGCTCTGGTTCCTGATCAGTGCTTCCGTCAATCGCGCTGAGCTGTACACCGTTTTTATTATAGACTTCTGTCAGACCGATATCGTCCCACTTACGATATACATTATAGTAGTTATTAACTCCTTCAATATCTGAAAGTTTATTCCAGTCATATACTGTATCAAGCTGGCTTGATCCGGAAAATGCTCCAATCTGTTCTTTTTCTGCCCGAATCGTATCTGCCTGAATCATCTGATTGTTTTCAAGAAGCCCCTCGTTATTATAGCCTACGAATCCGCCAGCAAATCCATTCTTACCTTCTCCATCACTTTCATTATCGGCTTTCCCACCGAAAACATCATAGCCTGTTTCTATTCCTTTAACTGAACTGTAGCTGATGAGTGTACGGTTTGCTTTGATCAGATGAATCCCGATTGTATTGCCGTCTGTAAGTTCTCCATCCTCATTGCAATGGAGTGTGATTTCCGAATCACCAATCGTTACATGAACCGTCTTATTACCAGCTTCATCAGTCTCTCCAAGGGATACACTAATCTTTATTCCCAAAAGATTCACATACGCAAGATCACCATCTTTTAAGACTTCAACTTCAGCCAGCCCGGGAATTTTTAAATCTGCCAGATTTATGTTCTGAAGTTCCTCCGCATGCAACACGTCAAGTAACCCCTGCACAACTCTGAGCAATACATTCACCAGCGGTGAATCCGCCTCTATATTGGCAAGATATGCCATATCTGTTTTTCCCGCAAAACCACCTGCGATCTCATCACTGCTGACCTGTTTCAGATTTGTAACCGTACAGCCCGGATCCGATTCCTCTTTTCTGGTGATTGTTGCATTATTTGCATAACCTGCAAAGCCGCCGGCAACTGCCTGAACATAATCTCCGCCGGTGAGTGATCCGCCTGTACTGCGTACCGTAAATCCGGTTTCGATTCCGGAAACACTTGAGGAATATACATGAGTTCCCCATACATCAAGCACACCTGCTGAGAGATCTAGAAGATCATCGGCCACGCTCGCCCCATCTGCATCAAGCGTTCCACTCTTATCCATATGGCCGATAAAGCCACCCGTATAACTCTTTGCCCGAACACTTGACAGATTGGTCACATCACACTTCTGTACCACGCCGTTCTGCATACTTCCGCCGAAGCCACCGGCATTTCCCTCATATGCTGTGGATTCTGTCGTTCCTGTACCTGCTGTACCTTCCTCTGTTGCCTCTACACTGAATCCGCTTTCAACACCATTTACTGAAGTCTCGTAAATATAGGTACGGAAATTTTCCAGAAGTCCCACTTCTTCCGTTTTGATCAGATCCAGGATACTGGAGCCGCCTTTCGTAACAGATGCCGCACTGCTCACATCGGCAAGGCCAAACATACCGCCAGCATATTTTTTTCCAACAACTCTCTTCAGATTATTGACCTGAATTCCATCAGTCTGCTCTTCGCGTCCGATCACCGCGCCATTTAACATACCTGCGAAACCGCCGGCATAGTCTGCACCGCCGTATACAACAAAACCTGTAGTATCCATGCCGGAAACTGATGCATACTCAATATTGGGAACCACAACATCCAATACACTCGCCAGATTACCGTCGCTCACATTCCAGATTGCATCAATCAAATCCTGTATCGGATTTTCATCTTCACTGACCTTCGTATTCAATGCTGCTGCTGCACCACTTTCAATCAATCCTGCAAAGCCACCCGCGTGGTTTGTTCCGCTTACCCCTTTCAGTCTTGTCACTGTACAGCTTGTCTTTTCTGTGTCAGCCTGTCCATCTGTATTTTCGTTATCCCCGGTATTGATATGACCGCCACTGATACGTCCGGCAAAACCGCCTGCGTCACCGCAGCCGTGATCCTTATCGGTGCCAGTCGCCTCAATCCTCATTCCTGACGTAAATCCCTGCGCGCCGGAACCTTTTATATTCGGGATCAATATCGTCACTGCCTGCACAAGATTACCGAGATCAATGCTGGAGCCTAACAGGGTCACACTTCCGATTTCAGCAATTCCGCCTGCTTTTACATCACCTGCAAAGCCGCCTGCTGCTGACATCGCAGTGACTGTTCCAACCTGATATGTCTGACCATCAATAATCTTACCGCTCTGCATAGTACCAACATATCCTCCGGCTGTTCCCGCCTCTGCCGCATATGCATCAGCAGAATATTTACTTCTTCCCGCAGTAATATCGTACCCATAAGAATATCTCGATACGAAGTCTTTCATCTCCTCTTCCGTATCTACGCCTGTCAAGTCTTCTTTATAAGAAGACTCAGAGCCTATTGCATCAGCCCATTTATTCCATGTATCTATATCGAGATTCTGAAGAGGTCCATAAACCGCTGTATTTGTCTGAATCGGATATACAATATCCAGCACGCCAAGCAGATTATCCACACTGATCAACCCATTCAGCAGAGAAATACTTCCTGTTCCGAGCGTATCGGCAGCCTTCATATATCCAGTGAATCCACCCGCATATTCATAACCGTATACTGAACGAATTCGGTTTGCCATGCATTCCTTGCTGTCACCGACAATCCTTCCCCCTTCACTATAGCCAACGTATCCGCCTGCTGTTCCCCTGAGTGCGCTTCCGTCCGCCGCACATTCTGCTCTTACAACACCTCCACAAGGTACTGCATTGGTGCTACTGTTGTTGATGATCGGTATATAGTATTTCATCAGTGAGGCTATTGTACCTGAAAGGTTGACCCCATTTCCTAACAATGATGTATCATCAAGGAGACCAAGCACATCTCCCGGAATCATTCGACCTGCATATCCTCCTGCAGCCGCTTCGCCAATCACATATTCAAACCCGTTTACATCACTATTATTAATCTCACTACCTTCCAGACTGCCTACATATCCACCTGCTATTCCATCATTGCTGTGATCCGGGCTTCCCGCAAGAACGGAAAATCCCCCTGACACGCCAGACACATCCGAATCCGATATTTCTGACGCCATTACCTGAAGCGCTGTCGCAATATTAGTTGTATTTAGCAGTTCTCCTGTCAGAGTCAGCTTTCCGTCTACAGCAGCAGTGCTTCCTATGTCTATTTTGCCCGCATATCCTCCGGCATACCTTGCACCGGCAACCGCATAGTGACTGTTCTCTGCAAAATAAGAATCTCCATTCACAGTCTGAAGATCTTCCGGAGCATTTACGTCTCCCATCGCCAAATTCTGTACACTGCTCTTTCTTATTGTGAGGGCATTTCCATAACCTGCATATCCTCCCGCAGATCCGGAATTGGAATCATTATCAGCCGTCGTGTCTGCGCTTACGCAGAATCCATCCGGATTACCAAGCACTCCCGCAGCATAGATTTCCGAATAGTATGCGTTGATCAGACTCAGCAGATCGTTAATATTAACTGACAGTACCTTGTCAAGTATTCCGATCCCTTTTCCGGCGGATACAAATGCGCCCGGTACAATACGTCCGGCAAATCCGCCGGCATATGTGCTGCCCGTAACCTTTCTGATTCCGGTTACCGCATCTGCCGCTTCCGGTTCCGCCTCATTTTCTTCCGGTCTGTTTATCCGCGTACTCTGCAGTTCTCCGGCAAATCCGCCGGCAACATCTGCCGTTACCACTGCGTCTCCTGTAAAGTTTACCAGAGGTTTGTCAAATTCACACATAAGATATGGAGCAACACTCAGGAGATCAGAAATACTGATCAGCGAAATAATATCGCTTCCTTCCCCTTCTGTTCCAAGTGTATCCGCCAGTCCCTCAGTCTGGGTAATGCCTGCGAAACCTCCGGCATATCCCTGAGTATTACTTGCCTGTACTGTATTAATCTTATCTGCAGTACAGTTTTCTGCTTTTACAGCCATGGCATTTCCGATAAAGCCGCCGGCATAAAACTCATCTGCGGCATTATCTGATGTCCCTGTCGCCTCCACTGTATATCCTGCATCCTTTCCTGTCACGGAACTGTCCGTGACAGTTATGCGCAGCGTACTCCCCAGTTTTACAAGCCCTTTGATTGATACAAGCCCCAGACCGAGAACATCCAGTCCTCCTACATTAAGCACATCTGCCGTTCCGAATGCTCCTGCAAAACCGCCGGCGCTGTTCGTCGCAGATACACTGCCCAGACCTGTAATCTTTACGTTTGCAATGTCTCCGCCAAAACCAGCTCCGACTGCACCGCCAGCATATCTTTCAGTTGTTGCAATCTGAATATCTGATCCGGCAATTTCAACATTCTGCAAAGTAAACGGCTTCATGTACGGCGCCATGGTATTATTCAGAATACCGCTCATGTTTACCGCATTAGCCTGCCCAACTGCGCCGCCAGCATAATTCTTGGCCGTTATTCTCACCAAATCAGTAATTTTGTTTCCCTGATTTTGAGGCGTATAATTTAATACGCTCTGTGCATGCTTCCAGGTATCAGCAACGGCTGCCACCTGCGCTTTATCATTTGCCTCATCACCTTCCGCCTGTGTATCAGTTATCTCCTCTTCAGACTGTTTACTGCCTTCAGAAGACAGGTAAGCCGAACTGATAATCTGTGTTCCGTCAGCTCTGCCGGTAATACCTCCCGCATAGTCCCCTGTCGCTGTAACAGTCGCAGAACCGTTAAGATAGCATCCTGCTATCACAGAAGGATAAATACCTGCGAGAGAAAGGAGATCTGCCTTTTTATCTCCACTGACCACATACGATAAAAGTCCTCCAAGAACTTGTAATAAATCGCTGTCTTCATTTTCTGTTTCACTTCCCAGCGAAAGCGCTTCGCCCAGTGTTGAATACCCTGCCAAGCCTCCAGCATAACTGTCCGTCGCATTCACAGTTACATTTCCTTTCACGCCACTGTCAACCAGATAGCTGTTGCACAGTGAGCCGGACATACCACCCGCATACTTCTTGGCTGTAACAGACACGTCTCCATCAACGGAAGAGTTTAAAGTAAAGCTGTTATTAATCAGTTTGCTGGCGTCTATACTTATTCCAAGATTATTAAACGCTCCTACAATCTGTATATCTGTTGTCATACCGGCGAACCCGCCTGCATGATTAGAAGCATTAACAGTCAGACCATTGGGCGCGTAAACTACACAGTTTTTCACTCTTGCGCCTGCCTGATATCCGATAAATCCGCCATAATAATCACTACTCTTATTATTTACCAAGAGTTTTGTATTGTCCGTAACCGCTTCCGAATAGCCCACAGAGCAATTGGTAATAGCAGGAGCCACATATCCCGTCGGAACCATCTCACCAATATCCAGCAACCCGCCGTCCAATAATACTTCGATAAGTGTTCCTAAATCAATAAGAGGGATAACGTTCAGGAGTTCTTCCAGAAACCTTACAAGCGTTCCATCCAGCGTTGCAAATAATTCATCATAAAGAACCTTTCCCTGTGCGCTTCCCACAAAGCCGCCTGTAGTATTCCAGTTACTGCTAACAGACTGGGCATTTGTCACCGAGCAATTCGTGATTTCTACATTTCCATACACACGTCCTGCAAATGTTCCTGTCGCCGCTGCTGTTATATCATAGTCATCCGTATTTAACAGCGAATCCAGTACGTCTCCCAGACCAGGCAGAACGTCCAGAATTTCTGTTAGAATCCCCAACAACCACTTAATTAGTCCACTTTGCGGTTCGCCAACCTCACTATAGCCATTATCCACAGTAACGTTATCTAACTGTAAATTTCTGACACTGATTGCGTCTTTTCCAGCCGTAAATTTTTCTTCCAAACTCTGATCTTCTTTATCTGTTGTAATTGATGCGAAAAAACCAACCCCCTGTGTCTTTTTTCTGTTCATCGTTCCAGATGTGCTTATCGTGACATTGGAAATAACAGGAATGTTAGCCGACGCTACTTCTGTTTCTGAAGACTGTGTAACAAGACTTTCAAGCGTGTGAGTTCCGTCAGCCTTAGCACCGATCATATTGCCGTAGAACATAAGCGGATCCCACGGATCATCACTTCCATCGGAATTCTCTCCTTCAGCTGAAAGATCGATATCACGGAAAATAATGTAGTTAGCACTGTCAGTATATCTATACCCGGAATTTTCTATGTCCATATCAGGGTCGATTTCTCCAGTTTGCTGATTAACGCCGCAGCGCCCCGTTGAGGCACCTGATGCATGGTCAAATTGCTGAAATTCATAATCTTTTGTACCATTCTGCTCTTTTTTCAGATCGGCATCTCCTCCATACAGCATAATAGGGTTTCCGTTATCATCCTTATCTACTGTCCAATAAGGATCTATCCAATCCAAATTTTCAAAGTGTCCAACCACATACCGCGCCTGATATATTGCCGTGTATACAAGCTCATCAGTACCGATTGCCCTCAGCTGGTCTTCGTTTCCGATCAGAATATACGCTGTATCTTTATCCCCATCTTTCGCTGTAAATATAACCTGCCCCTGAAATTTTCGTCCGTCGTTTTCCACCAGTGCCGTCGCTTTCATCTCCGGCATCTCTGACGTAAATTCCGCCTTCAGCACATAATTATGCCCGTCCGTATACTCCAGCTGCGTCTCATTCGCCTCATCAGCGAAAACGATCTGGCCCATGCCGAATTCTTCCGCGATCATATCGTTGGACATCACCGTCTTCAGCGCGTCCGGATCATTGATCGTCGCCAGCTGGTAATTGTTGTACACATAGATCGTATCGTTTTCTGCGTCATACAGCTTCGAATCCGCTGTACCGCCCTGTCCGGTAAAACTTCCTCCGAATCCTTCCGGAAGAGTCCACACGTCATCCCCGCTCATGGGAATGTCATTCATCAGCATATACTGCGTGTCGTTTCCATATATAAGAGCATTTTCATTCTCATCTGTCAGGGCGTCTCCCGTGCCAAACGTGTCTTCTGAGACGTCTCCTGAGTGAATCTGCTCTCCTGTCCCCACTTTCTTGAGCTGGGACAGGTTATAGATCTTTACCTGACCATTCTCATACAGACTGCTGATATCTTTTTCATTTTTATCCTTTTGGGTATCATTACTGTCTGTAGTTGTAGGTGCACTATCCTTCTTTTCACCATCGGAACTGCCATCATTCTTTGTGTTATCTGTTTCCGATGTTTCGGGTGCATTCGAAGTATCCTTTGCTGCCGCTGTATCAGTACTGTCAGCAGATGATGAAGTATTCTTCTCTTTCTGCCCATTATCTTGAACCAGCGATTCCTCCGTATTATTTTCTGCATCATAATAGACAACAGACTCTCCACTCTGTGGATTTCCTGTTGCCGTGACAACACTGGAGCACAGTGTTGTATTGATAACCGAAGCTGCCAATATAACTGAAAGCAGCCTCTTCCACTTTCTTCCCTTTCTCATATACTACTTCTTCTCCTCACATTGCTGATTTTGTTCGGACCTTATCAGAAGTTCCGACACGTATTTTCCGGCAAAATCCGATCGATGGATTTCTTCATATCCTCATACAGATCTTAATCCGGCTTAAATTTTAAATTGTAAAATGAATCCCTATCTGATCACCTCCAGCCTTTCTCCGCTTTTTTACCTGGTACACAAAATGATGTGCTTCTGTCCATGTCGGTTTTTCTCTGCCTGGCATTTTCATTTATAAGTATTGTTCTAAACCTCGTCATGAACAATAATGTTCTGTATCTTTCCGGGTTGATACTGCATTTTTGTAACAGTCATATATCCAAGTGATTCTTTTATCCCTCTCACTTGATAGATGCTTTACTTTCTACTTTTCAGAAGAAGAACTGTTATCTTGCACTGAATTTCTTTTCTGAAATATCCACAGCTTCTGCTGTCGCTTTCCATTCTTTTTTCTTCAGCCACGCTACAGTATTGCCGCATTCACATTGACACTGCCAGAAAACCGAACCATTTTATTACGTTGTCCGGTTGGATACAGTACTGTCAGTCTGTCGAATGTCTGCCCGGTAAGATCTTCCTCAACTGGCAAGCCCCCACCCTCTTTCTGAAAACAACACATAATGTCAGTTATGTTGTATAAAATAGCTAAGCTTTGTACAAAAGCTTATACATTTCTATTTTACTGCGCGTTCTGATTAGCTGTCAAGTAACACAAAACAGGAAATGTCAAATTTTGACAGACATTTCCCGGGTTAATTTGTGACTTTTTTCAGTTTCATATAATCTTCTCAAAAATATGTAAATTAAGACCATTTCCAAATGTTAATTCCTTGTAAAATATATCGAAATTTGTGTTAAATCATCTGTAAAACTCAATACTTATATATGACTGTATGATGTGTCGAGAAATTTTGAAACATAACTGACATTATGTTGTTAGTCTGACCCTCAGATCTACAAGTGAATCCAGCTGTTTCTGATAGATTTTCCCCGTATTTGAGGTATATATCCTTGTTACATTCAGACTGCTGTGCCCAAGAAGATCGGCCAGCCCTGCCAGATCCTTTGTTACGCTGTAATAGATGCGTGCAAACAAATGACGCAGATTATGTGGAAATACTTTATTTCCGCTGATTCCCGCCTTTTCTTCCAAGGCCTTCATTTCTCTCCAGATATTGCTCCTGTTCTTTGGTTTACCGTTTCGTGTAACGAAAATAGCACCTTTTTGAACCCCATGTTTCCGCGCAAAAAGAATTAATTTCTGTCTCAGCACTTTAGGGAGAAAGATCCTTCGGTATTTTCCCTTATTGACAATCTCTATATAATCTCTCCGCACCGACTCCACGGTGAAGAACTCAAGCTCACTGATCCGAATCCCAGTAGAGGCGATCGTCTCTATGCATAGGGCCAGTTGTTCTCTTCCTTCTTCTGCCGCGGTCTTCACAAGTCTCCGATATTCATCTTTTGTAAGCTCTTTTTCATCTTTAAGGAACAGATTATTCTGTACTTTTACCCTTTTCACTTTCAGAAAACTCAGATTCAGGAACTCCAGAAACTGGTTTAGTGCAGCCAGCATGGAGTTCACACTGCTTACCGCATATCTGCGAAGAAGCCACTCCTTGTAGTCCAGAAGCTTCTGCTTATCTATGGTAGATTCATTATTTAAATATCTTAAAAACGTGCTTATATCTGTAATATATTTCTTTATCGTCGCATCAGCATTTTCTCTTTGATTAAGATACTCCCGAAACGCTCCAATCTGTTCTCTTTTTATTTCAGCTGTTATATTCTGCATCTTTTATCCTCCTTATTTCCGCAAAGAAAGTAAACGTGAAATCCGTTCCCAGCCTATTTTTCTTTTATTATATATACATTTGTTGTATCTTAATATAAGAATATAAGAAAGTATATAGTCGTCACATTGCCTCTTGACATTACCACGGTGAAGTGATATAGTGAAAAAGGTTTATAAATAAGCGGCCAACGGCGGTCTTCTTTCTGGAAGGCCGCTTTTTGTTTATTTATAGGCCCGCAGCTGTAACCTCTATGCAAAGGCCGGATGTTACCCCAAGGCATCCCTGCCGGAGCGGACGCCGTCCGATGCGCACCCTTGCGAAAGGTATTCCCCAATATGCAACACGGACGGTATGCACAGCTGCCGAGAGAATCCTCTCAATTACATACCAGAAGACGGAAGGGAGCGGCCTGAGCCGCTCCCTTCCGTCTGTTAACCAAACAGACACGAAACAAATTCGTCTGGCATATTGTTCGCATAAATAATGTTCAAAGATTCGCCTTGATTTTCTCGATCATTTCCTGATATTCTTCCTCAGTCAGATGTACTTTCCCCGGATTCATCTCGAAGACGCCGCCCCACTCATATTCATCCTTATACTTTGGAACCAGGTGCATGTGAAGATGGCATCCGGTGTCTCCATATGCGCCGTAGTTCACCTTGTCCGGGTGGAATGCCGCGTGGATCGCTCTTGATGCTCTGGCCACATCTGCAAAGAAAGCATCCCGTTCCTCATCGCTGATATCCACGATCTCGCTGACATGGTCTTTGTAGGCCACGATGCAGCGCCCCGGGTGGCTCTGCTCCTTGAAAAGGATCAGAGAGCTGACGCTTCTCTTTTATCGTAAAGCCGGAAGGAACCTTCTGGACTTCCTGGGTTACTCTGTTCCGGCCGCCTTCTCTCACTCCAGCAGACTCGCGATCTCCGGGAATACCTGCACGCTTCTCTTCAGGATTCCCTGTGTATATGCGATCAGGATCCCATAGTTGGTCATCGGGATTCCCTGGTCCCGGGCACAGCTGAGCCGGTACTTCATCTCCCGTTCATTTAACATACATCCGCCGCAGTGCACGATCAGGCTGTAAGGGCTCAGATCGTCCGGGAATTCTGTGCCGGAGGTCGTCTCGATCCGAACTTCTTTGCCTGTATATTCCCGGATCCAGCGGGGAATCTTTACGGTGCCGATATCATCACACTGACGGTGATGAGTGCAGCCCTCGCTGATCAGGACCGTGTCTCCGTCCTTCAGCCGGTCCAGGGCAGTCACACCTTCCACCGCGCCGGCAAGGTTTCCTTTATATCTTGCGAACAGGATGGAAAATGAAGTGAGCAGGATGTCTTCCGGTGTGTCCCGGGATACCCGCTTAAAAGCCTGGCTGTCTGTGATGACCATTTTCGGCTTCTTTCCCAGCTCTGCAAGGGTCTGTTTAAGTTCTGTCTCTTTCACTACCACAGAGACCGCGCTGCCTTCCAGCAGGTCTCGGATGGTCTGCTGCTGGGGAAGGATCAGTCTCCCCTTGGGGGCTGCTTTGTCTATGGGAACTACGAGAACTACGAAGTCCCCCGGCTCCGTCAGGTCGCGGACGATATATTTCTCCGGCTCCTCCTGCTGTGCAGCTGCAGCGATCCGTTCTTTCAGCTCTGTGATCCCGGTGCCGTCCGCCGCGCTGACGGAAATGATCTGTTCCTCAGTCAGCCCCAGTTCTTCCCGGGTCCGCTGCTCTCTGTCATCCGTTACCATATCCTTTTTATTAAGTACAACTACGAACGGGATCTCTTTCTTCCGGATTCTCTCCAGAAGAGCCCTGTCCTCCGGTGACATTCCTGTCGTCCCATCGATCACCAGCACTGCAGCGTCCGTTTTATTCAGCACCTGATAGCTTTTTCTCACTCTCAGATCTCCCAGGCTTCCCTCATCATCAATGCCCGGTGTATCCATCATGACTACCGGCCCCAGAGGGAGCAGTTCCATGGACTTGTAGACAGGATCTGTGGTAGTTCCCTTTACTTCTGATACGACTGCGATATCCTGACCGGTGACTGCGTTCATCACGCTGGACTTTCCGGCATTTCTCTTTCCAAAAAAGCCGATATGGACTCGTTCTGACATTGGTGTCTGATTCATACTCATGATAATCTCCTTCTTTCTCTGGCGGGGACATGTGGGAATCGAACCCACCCGGGACGTCTCATACGCCCCACACAGGTTTTGAAGACCCGGAAGCACACCAGTTACTTTTCTGCCCCCATATTCTCTTATCAGGTTTCTGTCAGAATCCTGCTCAATCAAGACTCGCTCGCGAGTCTTGGCGCGGGATTCGGGTCGGGAACACCGTTGTCCGGTGTTCCCTTCTGTCCGGTCTGTCATTGCACCCCAAGTGCTTTCCCCACCATATCGAATTCTTCTATATAAATGCAGTTATCCAGGGAGCCGTCACGGATCTTCTCCAGGCACTCTCTGTAGTCCATCCAGATGACCTCCGAGACTTCCGACTCCTGCAGAGTCAGACAACTGATATCCACCGGTTCCCGGTAAAGATAGACCTTGCTCAACTCATTATCCCGGAACACCTGTCCGTAGAATACATCTTCGAAGCCGCCCCGGTGGAATCCAACCTCCTGGAGCTGTTCCGGCAGAGCTTCGATTCCCAGCTCCTCCTTCATTTCCCGGATAGCGCTTTCCATATAATCATGCCCGGCCTCTATGTGACCGGCAGAGGAAATGTCATAACAGCCCGGGTTGGAGTCCTTGCATTCGCTGCGCTTCTGCAGCAGCACATCGTATCCGCTCCGGTCGTTGGGCCGCACGATCCAGATGTGGACTGTGGCGTGAAGAGCTCCTTCCCGATGGGCAACGCCCCTCTCCTTCACCACACCGGTCCTGCTGCCATCCTCATTTCTCTCGTCAAAAAGCTCCATAGGCTTTCCGTCCAGTGCCGCATACTGAAGGACGTCATCCGTGTTATAGACAAGCTTCAGTGAAAAGAAAGGATAGTCTTCATCCAGCAGCCGGAAGAAGATCTTGTCCCCCTCCCAGAGCTCCAGCGACCACACCCGTTCCTTGTCCACCCACTCCAGCTCTCCTTCATCACAGGCAATTGCCTCTCCTTCGAATCCGTCAGCCGTATAGAGCGACATATATTCCACCACATTTTCACCGTATACAAATGTAACGATTCCCCGGTACCGCCATGAGGTGAGGGTGTAGCCTGTCTCCTCCTCCACTTCTCTGAGGAGGCACTCCTCCGGGCTCTCTCCATGCTCAAAGTGGCCGCCCACTCCGATCCATTTATCTTTGTTCACATCGTTTTCCTTCACTGTACGGTGAAGCATCAGATATTTGCCATCTTTTTCTATATAGCAGAGTGTACTCATCTTCATAACGGCAACACCTCTTCTCCTTTCCACAGTCATTCTTTCTCAGTCATTTCCAATACAGATCATCAGCCCACATTGCTGAACTGGCTCTCATAGAGATGGCGGTAGAAGCCGTTCTGAGCCAGCAGTTCCTCATGTCTGCCCTGCTCAATGATCTTTCCATCCTTCATCACCAGGATCATATCCGATTCTCTGATCGTGGAAAGTCTGTGAGCCACGATAAATGTAGTCCTTCCCTCCATCAGTCTGGCAAAGGCTTTCTGGATCCGGATCTCTGTCCTCGTGTCAATGGAGGAAGTAGCCTCGTCCAGGATCAGCATCGGCGGCCTGCACAGCATGACACGGGCAATGCACAGCAGCTGTTTCTGCCCCTGGGAAATATTTCCGCCGTCCTCCGTGATCCAGGTGTCATATCCCTTCGGCAGACGCATGATGAAGCTGTGGACATGAGACGCCTTCGCCGCAGCAATGATCTCCTCCTCTGTGGCGTCAGGTCTGCCCATTGTAATGTTGTCCCGGATCGTGCCGGTCTTCAGCCAGGTATCCTGCAGCACCATGCCGTATCCTGCCCGGAGGCTTCTGCGGGTAATCTCCCGGATATCATGATCTTCTACTTTAATGCTTCCTCCGTCTACATCATAGAAACGCATGAGCAGATTGATCAGCGTGGTCTTGCCGCATCCGGTGGGACCGACAATAGCGACCCTCTGTCCCGGTTTTACCTGCAGGTTGAAGTCCTCGATCAGTCTTTGAGCCGGATTATAGGAGAATTCCACATGTTCTGCTCTGACATTCCCCTCAATATCCTTCAGATCCACTGCATCCTCCGGTTCCGGCGTCTGAGGTTCCTCCTCGATCAGATCGAAGATCCTCTGGGCGCAGGCAATCGCGTTCTGCAGCTCTGTTACCACTCCGGATATCTCGTTGAAAGGCTTGGTATACTGGTTGGCGTAACTGAGGAAGCTGGACAACTGCCCTACAGTCAGAGCTCCCCTCACTACAGCAAAGGCACCCACGATCCCCACGCCGGTATACACAAGGCTGTTGACAAACCTGGTCGCCGGATTCGTGATGGAAGAGAAAAATGTAGCTCTCAGGGAACTGCTGCGGAGTCTCTCGTTGATCTCATCGAAACGCTCCGTCACATCCTCTCCTCTGCCGAAAGCCTGCACGACCTTCTGATTGCCGATCATTTCCTCGATCAGTCCTGTCTGCTCGCCTCTGGTCTCGGACTGCAGCTTGAACATGGCAAATGTCCTTGTAGCGATGAAATTCGCCACCAGGAAGGATACCGGAGTGATCAGTACCACTACAATGGTGATGGTCACATTCACGGAGAGCATGAACCCCAGCGTTCCCACGATCGTAGCCACGCCGGTAAAAAACTGTGTAAATCCCATAAGCAATCCATCTGCGAACTGATCCACATCGGCGATCACACGGCTCACCACCTCCCCATAGGGATGGCCATCGATGTATTTCAGCGGCAGGATCTCAATCTTCCGGAAGGCTTCGTTGCGGATATCCTGTACCACCTGATAGGTCATCTTGTTATTGCACACATTCATCAGCCACTGAGCCAGCGCCGTGATCAGGGTACACGCACCGATCTGTATCATGATCCGGAACACACCGGGGAAATCCACCTGTCCTGCTCCTACAATAAAGTCTACTGCCCGTCCGGTAAGCAGGGGCACATAGAGCGTAAGGGCTACAGACAGAGCCGCCAGCAGTATGGAAATGACCAGATAGATCCTGTATTTTCCAAGATGCCGCAGCACTTTTCTGATCGTTTCAGTCTGTTTTGTTTTCTTCTTTTCATTCATCTTATTCTCACTCATTTGCCGCTGCCTCCTCCGGGAACTGGGAATAATATATCTCCTGGTACTCCGGGCATCCGGCCAGCAGGTCTCTGTGGCTGCCGATGCCGGCCACTCTGCCGTCATCCAGAACGATGATCTGGTCTGCGTACAGGATAGATGCCGCTCTCTGCGAGACAATAAACACTGTAGGCCGCTCCTCCATCTTCCGGATCGCGCCACGAAGTGCTGCGTCTGTAGCAAAGTCAAGGGCAGATGCACTGTCATCGAGGATCAGGATCTCCGGTCTCCGTACAAGAGCCCGGGCAATGGTAAGACGCTGCTTCTGTCCGCCGGACAGGTTCCGGCCGCTCTGCTCGATCATAAAATCCGTCCCCCCCACCTTGGAGGCTACGAATTCCTTCGCCTGAGATATCTCCAGAGCACGCTCCAGATCCGCGTCAGAAGCATCCTCCTTGCCCCAGCGCAGATTCTGCGCAATGGTTCCCTTGAAAAGCACTGCTTTCTGAAGTACAACACCTATATGACTTCTAAGATCTTCCACATTATACTTCCTGATATTTTCTCCGTTAATGCGGATCTCTCCTTCTGTAGCCTCATAAAATCTGGGGATCAGATTAACCAGAGAGGACTTGCCGGAGCCTGTCCCGCCGATAATGCCGATGGTCTGTCCGCGTTCCGCCCGGAAGGTGATATCGCTGAGCGATTCTCCTCCCGCTCCGCTGTAGGTCAGGGACACATGATCAAATTCGATAAAAGGAACATGCTCCTGTGGCTTCTCCTCCGGGAACGCATCCTTCCAGAGCAGTTCCCCGCTCTTCAGATCCGGCTTCACCTTCATAACACTCTCAATCCGGTTCCCGCAGGCAAACGCTTTCGTCACTGTAATGATCAGGTTTGCCAGCTTCACCAGCTCTACAAGGATCTGAGACATGTAGTTGACCAGCGCCACTACCTGTCCCTGAGTCAGGATCCCTGCATCTACCCGAAGAGCTCCCACATAGATCAGGACAATGATCGCGCCGTTTACAATGATATAAGTCATGGGATTCATCAGACCTGAGATACGCCCTACAAACTTCTGAGCATCTGTCAACAGCTGATTGCTCTCCTCAAACCGTTTCCTCTCCGAATCTTCCTTATTAAACGCCCGAATCACTCTGGCCCCGGTCAGATTCTCTCTGGTCGCCAGAAGCACCTGATCCAGATAGGACTGCACTTTCCGGTAGAGCGGCATGGTGATCAGCATCACGCCGAATACGATCACAGACAGAAGGGGAATAGCGACCACAAACACAAGCGCCGCCTCCGCGTCTACTGTAAATGCCATGATCATAGCTCCGAACACGATAAAGGGAGAGCGCAGGAACAGACGCAGAACAAGGTTCACGCCGGACTGAACCTGGTTGATGTCACTGGTCATCCGGGTGATCAGTGTTGAAGTCCCTATCGTATCCATCTCCGTAAATGTAAAGCTCTGGATATGAGCAAACAATGCATGCCGCAGCTTTGTCCCGAACCCGGCTGCAGCCTTTGCCGCGAAATACTGGGCTGTTATGGAGCATACAAGTCCGATAATGCCCAATGCGATCAGGATGAGACACATCCTTATGATATAAGACTGATCCCGTTTCGCGATACCAACATCGATCACCGCCGCCATGACAAGAGGCACCAGGAGTTCAAAAGAAGCCTCAAGCATCTTGAACAGGGGGGCAAGGACAGATTCCTTTTTATAGTCTTTCAGATATACAAGAAGTGATTTCATATTGTTTGGTTTCTCCCTGTCTTATTTTTTCTGAAATAGAAGCGCCGGTATATACCGACGCTGCCCATTCAGTCATACAGATGTATTTTAACACGAAACCGCGGGAGATGGAATCCTTTGTTGATAGAACGGTCTGTCTCAGATCAAATATCGTTGCTGCTCATTCCGGCAGGCTGTCCCTGACGCACAGTGCTCCATACCCCAGCAGTGCGTTGGGCCACCTGTCATAGCCGGGCAGCTGTCTCGCGCCCCGTCTCAGATAGGCTTTCACCTTCTCCCCGTACAGATACGGATCATTTCCTTTCACGATCCCCCATTCCATCAGAAGAGCCGCGCTTCCCGTGACAAAAGGCGCGGCGAACGAGGTGCCGGAAAAAGCGCGATAACCGCCTCCCGGAACAGGTGCATTAACCAGAACCCCCGGAGCCGCAAGATCAGGTTTTAACACATTACTTCCTTCATAGACTGACGCCGGTCCCCTTCCGGAAAAGTCCGCATAGGAAAATGTCCTCGCATCATATGCAGCCACCGTTACCGCCAGAGACGCAGTGGACGGAATCGTCAGAGTAGACATACTGTCAGGAGTCAGAAATTCCGTTCCCACATTCAGCGCAGCCTGGGCCGGTAGCCACATCTGATAGGCGCCGTCCACGATGCGCCCGGGCGTGAGAATGATCTGCCACACACCGCTGTCTACATATGACTGCAGCGGAATAAAAGAGATATAAATCTCCTGTCTGACACTATAGGGCTTCGGTTCTCCGTAGTAGAGCAAAAGCTCCGTGTTTCCCAGAACAAAACGCTGCGGACCCAGTATCTCACGAAAAGGGCCTACCCGTTCTCCGGACGGACTGGCAATAGAAATATTCATCTCGTCCACATAAGATTTCCAGATCTGTACATTCAGTGCCGGCTCTCTTTCCTGAACAGCAAGTTCCTGCACCACTTCCTCTTCATCGTTCACCCGGCCCGCCGCATGCCCTGCAGTTGTGCCTTCATTACCACTGCCGATACAAATCACATTTTTCCATGTATCAGAGATATCGTTCAAAAATCTCTCCATCAGGGATGTACCGTCATGAGAACCGTATGTATTACCGAAACTGATATTGACAGCCACAGGCATTCTCAGTTCGAGTGCTTTCCGGATCACATAGTCCACACCTGTCATCAGTTCAGTGGTGCGCGGGAATCCGTCCGGACGCGGAGTTCCCATTTTCACGATAATGAGCTCTGCCTCCGGAGCCGCGCCCCGGTACATCCGCCCCTCGCTTCCTCTTCCATTTCCCGCTGCGATTCCCGCTACCGCAGTTCCATGACCGCTCGTGTCACGGCTCAGGACTGTCCTCGTACTTTTCCCAGCACCTCCGCCGGAACCGTTCCCCGCCAGCGCTTCATTGATCTCTTCCCTTGTAAATTCGCTTCCCACTGCATATCCTGACGGCGGTCTGCCGGGAATCGACTGATCCCACAGAGATACAATCCGTGTCGTACCGTCTTCATTCCTGAAATCTGGGTTCTCATAATCAATCCCACTGTCCACAATCCCGACCAGGACGCCACGGCCGCTCAAATTATACGGTGCCCTCTGAACGGTATCGATGCAGGACGCCTGCCGCCCCACGTCCGTTTGAAAGTAAAGGCTCTTCGGCTTTTCAACAAACTCTACTTCCTGAAATGAGGCAAGTTCTTCAATCCTGTCTTCCCGGATGACAATGACCGCATAGCCGTTCATCAGTTCTGTAACAGATGACGCCAGCTCTCTTACAGGTTCCAGACTGCCGGAATACTTTACAATCAGCTCCCACTCCCGCGCCTCCGGATTGTACCCAACACTAAGGTCTCCGGAACGCGCCCGCTCTTCCGAAGTTGCGTCAAGAGCGAGATTAAGGATATTTTCCACCTTTTGACTCATCGAAGCTCCTTTGCAATTTACGCTTGACACTTATTCATGTTAACATATGCATGTTAAAAAGAAATAATCACAAAGAGCGAACGATCTTTGCATTTCATTGCGGAGGGGGATTAATAATCACTCCCCCTTATAGCACGCGAATTCATAAGGAATAAAATATCCCTGCTCATGCCGGCAGGCCGGACAGAACCTGGGTGCCTGACTGCCTTCATGAATGTAGCCGCAGTTCGTACACATCCATTTTGACACCTCGCCCCCGCCATAATATGTGTTATCCTCCAGCATCTCCGCCAGCTTTCCAAACCTTAGCTCATGGGTATGCTCTATCTCCGCGATCTGGTAGAAGGCCGATGCCGCCTCGTGGAATCCTTCTTCTGTTGCAGTGTCGCCAAATGCCTGATACACATCCTCATACTCCTCGTGCTCATTGTGTTCCGCAGCCCGCAGAAGCTCCGCCAGACTGTTCTGATGATCCACAGGATATGTGCCGTCGATATGAATTGTCTCCCCGGACAGATCCTTCAGCAGCTCGTAGTATCTCTCCGCGTGTGCCCGCTCCTGATCCGCCGTATAACGGAAGATATCTGCGATAGTGTACATCCCCGCCTTTTCCGCCTTTTCCGCGGCAATTGTATATCGATTTCTTGCCTGACTCTCCCCGGCAAAAGCCCTCATCAGATTTTCTTTCGTCCTGCTTTCAGAAAAATTAACAGCCATAGTGCATATCTCCTTTCGTTTTAAGAGTAATATGCGCCATGGCTGAAATATTTATACACATTTTCCAGTTTTTAGTTGAAGCCAATCAGTCTCCTCGCAACACTGTAGGCAAGGGATGATACCTTTCTTCCCGGTCTTCCCGGCAGGTTCATGGTCTGTCCCAGAATCCCGTAGCGGATCTTCAGAAATGTCTTGTAATCCTTCTTCTTCAGATAGTCCCACAGTTCTTTCTTCTTCTCCAGATTCTCGTTGCTTTTGGAACGGATACAGAGAATCGAAGAAACTGTCATCATGATAGCCAGGTAATTGATCATGTATCTCCTTAGTTTCTTGCTCGTGATCATGCGCAGCTCGTACATGGAGATCATGGTCTTCGTTACGAAGAGCTGCTGATCGATCCTGCCGATCATGACCTTCTCATTTACTGACTGATCCTCACGGCCGATAAAGTAGCGATAGAAATCTACATTCAGATAGTAGAGTGTCCGCACATGGGGCAGCGGATAATATACATAAATGTTATCTACATAAAAAGTATGTTTCGGAAGTTTCAGCTGACAAAGTCTGAGCATCTCGGTCCGGTAGATAACAGAGTGCATCAGGATATACTGATCCAGATGGAATCTGCCGATATCATCCCAGCGGAAAATCTGATTCTCAGGCAGTACATTATCGTAACGGATCACCTTCTTATTGATCATTCCCACTTTCTCATATACATAGTTGGCGATCACCATATCGACCAGTGTATCCGCCTCCGCAAATCCCTTTACAGCCTCAAGTACCTTCATCAGCGAATCCCTGTCCACCCAGTCATCGCTGTCCACCACCTTAAAGTACAGGCCCGTAGCGTGCTCCAGTCCACAGTTGACCGCATCCCCGTGGCCTCCGTTTTCCTTTGCCACAGCTTTTACGATCGTGGGATACATCTCCTGGTACCGTTCCGCAATCTCCTGTGTTCCATCTTTCGATCCATCATTTACAATGATGATCTCCACATCCTCGCCTCCCGCGAGGATCGACTGAATTGCCTTTTCCATGTAAGCTTCTGAATTATAACACGGAATAGCAAATGAAATATATTTCATGAGTTCTTCCTCCCTGCATGTTTCTCTCTGCGGCAGCGCTATTGTAACATCATATACAAAAATAAACGCTGCCCCGTATCTGGTCACAGTTTAAAGCTGACCGCCGTAACCACGTTCCCAACCATTATAACACACTTATTTTTTATGTGTTGTAAAATTTATTTTTTTCGGATATATTATAGAGGAAAACAGTTACTGTTCATCTATATCGAGGAGGAAACGAATGATAAAGAATGTAATCGTCGGTCAATCCGGCGGACCAACTGCAGTGATCAATGCCAGTCTGTATGGCGTAGTCTCAGAGGCACTTTCTCAGAAAGATGCTGTGGGAAATGTTTACGGAATGATCAACGGAATCGAGGGGTTCCTGAATGGACAGATCATGGATATGGCTCCACTCCGTGAGTCCGGAGAACTGGAACTGATCCGCACCACACCAGGCTCATATCTGGGTTCATGCCGTTACAAGCTGCCGGAGGATCTGTCAGACGAAGTATACCCCCGGATTTTTGAAAAATTCCTTGAATATGAGATCGGATACTTCTTCTATATCGGCGGGAACGACTCTATGGATACCGTGAGTAAGCTGTCCAGATATGCAGAGCAGACCGGAAGCGATATCCGCTTCATCGGAATCCCCAAGACCATCGATAACGATCTGATTCTGACTGATCACACGCCCGGATTTGGGAGCGCCGCCAAGTTTGTTGCATCCACCGTCCGTGAGATTGCTGTGGACGCTTCTGTATACGACAATAAACAGTCCGTCACCATCGTAGAGATCATGGGACGTCACGCCGGATGGCTCACCGCTGCCAGTGTCCTGGCGCGTAAGTACAAAGAGGACAATCCGGTGCTTATCTATCTTCCGGAAACCGCCTTCGATCCGGAGGTTTTCCTAAGCGAGGTACAGGCTGCCCTTGAAGATACTGCCAATCTGGTCGTATGTGTCTCCGAAGGGATCAACGACGGAAAAGGCACCTTCATCTGTGAGCTTGCCAGCGATGTAGGTGTAGATACATTCGGCCATAAGATGCTTACCGGCTCTGGTAAATTTCTCGAAAATCTGGTCCGTGACAGACTGGGCATCAAGGTCCGCTCCATTGAGCTGAACGTTCCTCAGAGATGTTCTTCCGCATGGCTCTCTGCTACTGATCTGAGCGAAGCTGCTGATTCCGGAGCATTTGGTGTAAAGTGTGCTCTGGCAGGTGAGACAGGACGGATGATCTCCTTCATCCGGAAACCAGGAGAGGACTATGAGCTTACATTTGGAACTGAGGATGTCAATCTGATCTGTAATCAGGAGAAAGCAGTTCCCAGGGAGTGGATCTCCGAGAACGGATCTGATATAGAGAAAGAATTTATCGACTACGCACTGCCGCTGATCCAGGGCAGCGTCACTGTTCCGGAGGAAAACGGGCTGCCGAAGTTTGCATACCGGAAATAGAATTATAAAGAGAGTCACATAGAAAATGTGCTGAACGAAACAGGGGAGCGCTGCAGAGCACTCCCCGTTTCCGTTCTTCTTAGTGGATTTCAAAATTTATAAAGAACGGGTTAATTCTTCTGTTTTCAATTTTTCTGTTTTTCAATCTTGCCCAGAATCTTTTTAAACCGGGCGGCAAACAGAATCGCCGTAAATGTTACTGCCAGCGCGTCCGCGATCGGCTCTGCCATATAAACAGCTGTTGTCTGATCCGCCCGGAAGATCTGAGGCATGATATAGATCAGAGGAATCAGCAGGATGAACTTTCTCATCACGGCCACTACGATGGATTCTGTTGCCCTTCCCAGTGCATTGAAGGTCATCTGACATGCGATCTGTATACCGAAGAGGAACATGGCTGCCATATAGATCCTCAGTGCTGTCTTCGTAAATTCCATCAGCTGGGCATCGGTTGTAAACATCGCTGCGAAGCCTCCCGGTAACAACATGACCAGAAGCCAAAGCAAAACAGAGTACGCCATACTGACTTTGACCAGAAGCTTAAATGCCGAACGTACTCTTCCCGTATCGCCGGCTCCGTAACAATAGCTGATGATCGGCTGCGCTCCCTGTCCAAGTCCCTGAAGAGGAAGCATCGCAAACTGCATGACACTGGTGAGGATCGTCATAGCTCCTACAGCGATATCTCCGCCGTATTTCTGCAGAGAACTGTTAAAGCATACGGAGATCACGCTTTCACTGGCCTGCATAATAAATGTAGCGACGCCAAGCGCAAGACAAGGCAGGATGATCTTCGGTGCCAGTCCGAGGTTCTTTCTTCTGATCTTCAGGAATGTCTTCTTACCGCTCAGGAAGCTGACTACCCATATGCACGAAAAAGCCTGAGATATGATCGTTGCAAGAGCAGCCCCCCGTACATCCATATTGAAACCGAAGATGAAGATCGGATCCAGGATGATATTCGCCACCGCACCGATCAGAACGGACAGCATGCCTGTCTTCGAGAAGCCCTGCGCAGTAATAAATGCGTTCATTCCAAGAGTGATCTCCACAAAAATCGTACCCAGCGCATAGATATTCATGTAGTTCACACCATATTCGATGGTATTCTCGCTGGCTCCGAAAGCCATAAGGAACTCTCTGTTCCAGATCAGGAGTACAACAGTGAGGATGATGGAAATAATGATCTGCAGTACAAAGCAGTTGCCCAGTATCTTCTCTGCCGTATCCTTATCTCTCTTCCCCATATAGATGGACGCTCTTGGCGCCCCGCCATAGCCCACCAGTGCCGCAAACGCGGAGACGATCATGATCAGCGGCATACACACGCCCACCCCGGTCAGAGCAGTCGCTCCGATATCGGGGATATGTCCGATGTAGATCCTGTCCACAATATTGTAAAGCATATTGATCAGCTGTGCCGCCACGGTCGGCAGTGCAAGCTTGAGCAGCAGTTTCCCCAGCGGTTCCGTCCGCAGGAATTCTTTATCATCGCCGCCTTCTCTCGTGTTACTATCAGCAGCAGTACTATTCTGAATCTCTGCCTGGTTCTTTTCTGTCTGTGTCACGCTTTATCGCTCCTTTCCATCGCCCTCTTCGTATTGTCGAATAACTTCTGGAAAAAGCGGGTACGTGCCTCCAGCTCCTCCTGTGTAAAGCCCGCCAGTATCGTATCTAGAAATTCGTCTCTTACTTCATCCACACTTGCGATCACAGGTTCTGCCTCCGGCTTCAGCCGCAGATGGATCCTCCTCCGGTCCTCTGTATCCGGTATCCGTTCCAGAAGTGATTTCTGGATCAGGGATTCCACAGCCTTTGATACCGCTCCTTTGGAAAGCATCCTCAGTTCTACGACATCGGCTGCCGTATCTTTATCCGGATTATTCCGCAGAAAACTGATCACATCTGCTTCCATAACGGTCAGATCATGTTCTGTGCAGACTTTTTTCAGCATCTTATCATACAGACGGATCATACTGCGCAGTCCCATCCACAGTTCCGTACTTGCTGTCATACTCTCTTCCTCCAAAAGTTTCTTTTTTAACAGTTTCTTCGTAAACCGTTTCCAAAAAAACATTATATCCGGTTTATCTCACAAGTCAAGAAATGTGAACAAAAATTCACAGACTGTTTATTCCCTGCCGGCCGCGTCAAATAGCACTTAAAAAGGCAGGGAATCACACCCTGCCCACGTTTCTAAATATTCTGTTCTCAGTATTTACAATCCCAGTCCACTTACCTATTCCTGGATTTCCATTATTAATACAGTTATTCCTTCTTCGCCTCTCCCTCCGGGAAGATGATCTTGAATACGAAGAAGAAGATCACCATGGATACTCCTCCTGTGATGAAGGTTACAAGGATGTTGTAGATCGCCGGTGCAACATACGCAGCTGCAATAGGCATCCACAGGTTGTTGAATCCGTTGCAGATCAGAGAGATCACTACCCATGCGATAAAATACCAGATTGCCTGGTAAACAGGATTTCCGTGGCTCTTAAATGTAATGTTTCTCTGCAGCGGGAAATTGATGCACTGCGCAAGGAAAGAGCCCACTTCGTAGCTGATAAAGTAGCCAAGTCCTCCTCCGATCAGAACAGCCCCTGTTTCAGGATCTGTTAAAACATTATATCCCAGCAGACTCCATGTAAAATCCACTCCGAAAATATGCATCTCTACCTGAGGCCACATGAACTCTGTTCCGGCCAGTCCAATTCCAAGCATTCCCGGCATGAACGTGAACACCAGATACTGGAAGATCGTCACACCCATACTGAAGACGAAGAAGTAGAATATCTGATAGACCCATTTTGCCAGTTTCGGATGTTTTTCCTCAAAGTCTCCCCATATTTTCATCCATTTTCCTTTGATCCCGGAATCATTTGCAGCTGTATTTGCCATTTTCTTTTTCCTCCTATTTTCCTGAAATCTTTTTCACGTACTTCTTGTTCTGGCTCTGATTGCGGAAGAATCCTGCGATGGTATGTCCCAGACCTCGGAAGAGATGTCCGTTGACCATGGTCACGATGCCTTCCACCATATCCATGCTCACCATACCGCCGGTCATCTTTGCGATGGCACGGAAAGGCATATTGTAGATGAACAGGATATTCAGATCCGGTTTGCCTGCGTCCTCGCTCTTTTTCTTCATCTGCGTCAGTTTCTTGTATGCGAATCTTGCGATCGGGCTCTTCGCGTAGTACATCTGACAGATCGCATCATTTACGGTCAGATCGCCGCTCCATTTGCCGCTTGGAATAGGCATTCCAAGAAGCTCCTGGAACTCCTTGTCCTCTACCTGGCTGATCAGTCCGGAATAGTAGGAAGGCATCCGGTTTGTATAGTACGGATAGGACTCGGTGGTTCCTTCTACATCTGCCTCAGCAGTCAGCCGGATATCCGCGCAGCTCGCACCGATCATTACTGTATATGTACCGCCTTCTACTTCCCACTGATTCGTGCGGACGTTCCAATAACGGAATGTTTTATCGTCAAATGGAATTGTTACTTTTTTGCTTTCTCCCGCTTTCATGAATACCTTCTGGAATCCTTTCAACTCTTTCTCCGGGCGGAACACTCTGGCATCCTTCTTTCCGATATAGAGCTGAGCTACTTCCGCGCCATCCATTTTGCCGGCATTGGTCAGCATGAACTCCACGCCCTCCTGGCTGACAGTCAGATCACTGTATTCAAACTCTGTATAAGACAGTCCGAATCCAAAGGGGAACTGGACTCTTACCTTCGCTGTGTCATAGTAGCGGTATCCTACATAGAGTGCCTCTCTGTATTCAGAGTTTCTCTCCTCGCTCGGGAAATACTTGAAGGCCGGCGTATCCTCGTAACGGAGCGGGTAGGTCTCATTCAGTCTTCCTGACGGATTGATCTTGCCTGTCACGATATCCAGCATAGCTCCCGCGCCTGCCTGTCCGTACAGATAACCATGAAGGAGAGCTTTCAGGCTGCTGATCCAGGGCATCTCTACCGACGCGCCTGCGCTCAGGATACCCACCACATTTTCATTTACCCGGGCAATAGACTCCAGCAGGGATATCTGATTCTGCGGGATCCTCATATGGGTGCGGTCGATTCCTTCGGACTCGCTGAGCTCATCCAGACCGAAGCAGTACAGGACTACATCTGCTGAGGCAGCCAGATCTACCGCTTCCTTCTCAAGTACTGTATCCGGCTCTCCTGTACGGATATATCCCTTTGACGCGCCAACCAGCACAAGGTCGTACTCTTTAATCAGGTCAACCATCTTATCCAGCGCTGTTACATTTACCATGGAAGAACCTGCCCCCTGATATCTGGGTTCAAAAGCGAAATCTCCTATGAGAGCCACATGAGTTCCAGGCTTCAACGGCAGGATATTTTCTTTATTTTTTAAGAGAACCGCACTCTGGGAAGCCGCTTTTCTCGCCAGAGCATGGTGTGCTTCTTTATCAAAATCAGCAGGTTTCTGTCTGTCTTTTGTCAGGGTCAGGACAGCCTCCAGCATACGGTCTACACAGGCGTCTACCGCCTCTTCAGACAACTTGCCGTCCTGCACTGCCTTCACGATCTGCCTTGCGGAATCCATTCCCGGAGTAGGCATCTCCAGATCGGATCCTGCCGCAACGCCTTTGATATGGTCGTTGGAGCCGCCCCAGTCCGTGATGACGATACCGTCGTATCCCCATTCGTCGCGGAGGATGTCCTTCAGCAGATGGGTATTCTCATTTGAATATGTACCGTTGACCTGATTATAGCTGGTCATAAGCGCATGAGCACCGCCCTCTTTAATGGCTATCTCAAATCCGGTCAGGTAGATCTCTCTTAACGTTCTTTCGTCCAGCACTGCGTTCATTGCCATTCTCCGCAGTTCCTGGCTGTTTACGGCAAAATGCTTGGGGCATGCGTACACACCCTGGCTCTGGATGCCTTTCACATATCCTGCAGCCATCTTTCCTGCCAGATAAGGATCCTCGGAAAAATACTCAAAGTTTCTTCCGCAGAGAGGGCTCCTCTTAATATTCAGTCCCGGTCCCAGCACTACATGGACACCTTGCGCTGTTGCCTCCTCCCCAAGGGCCTTGCCGATCTCGCTTCCCAGTTCCGGATCCCAGCTGTTTGCCATGGTAGCTGCCGTCGGGAAACATGTCGCCGGAAGAGACGGATTCAGTCCCAGATGGTCTCCTGCTCCCGCCTGTTTTCTTATGCCGTGAGGTCCGTCGGAGCAGTACATGGACGGAATACCCAGACGGTCAAAGTTCCACGTCTGCCACTCCCCCTTGCCGCTTAAAAGCGCAGCCTTTTCTTCCAGTGTCATCTTCTTGATCATGTCTCCGTGTTTCAACAAACTCTCCTCCTTTTCTTACTGTTACTATCTGCAAAAGCGCTTTGTTCCCGCTTTGATAGTTGTAATTGTATCATAAAAAGTAATGGGATACCAAAATTCTGCATTTTTGGTATCCCCTGAAGCATAACTTGCAGCTGCTGCCTCTACTGCATGAGCGCAGCAGCTGACTGTATTCATTTAACTTTGCCTTCCTCAGGCCTTTACCACGTCCGGCAGCCGGATCATTCCTGTGCAGTTCCCTTACCAGCTGCTTTACGTTTTCCGTATACTTTACGTACTCTTAATGCCTCATAGGGAACGATGAGTACTGCGATCACTATATAAGCGTATACACCGTGCTCAGCTGCTCCCTGTACTGCCTGAGATGCGATCTTTCCGGAGAGCAGTCCGTCTTCTGAATAGTACTCGAAGTTACGTCCTGCGAATGCGCTCCTGTGAATGTTCATTGCCGGAGCATACCATCCAGACACGTTCATCTCATCTACCGTCAGCTGATCCAGCAGGGCATCCCACTGCTCATCGTCATAGTCCAGACCTCTCATATCCGCCAGGGTCAGACCATTGTCCGCGCCTGTGGTCGGCATCTCGGTATCCGGATCTTCCTCCGGTACCCAGTTGGAGTTATTTGTAAACTGTGCCTTGTCATCTTCCGGCATACTGTAGTTTGCCGGAGCTGCAGTTACTTCATCAAAGTTTGCGAAGCCGTCTGCACGTGACAGATATTCGATATCTCCTTCCGCAAAGTCGAAGTGATTTGCAGCTGTTGTCAGATCTGTGGAACGCGCATTGTCTCCGGAGTATGTGATCGTATCAGCTACGTTATATATCCTGGAATCGATCACATTGTGTGAATCACTTCTCAGGCTGATCACATAATCGCCTGCCTCAAGTACATAAGCCTGGGCATTCTGGTAATCATAGGACGCCATGTCCTCGATGCTGAAGGTCAGCGTCATTGTCTGGGAAGCGCCGGGTTCCAGCATATCCGTCTTGTCAAATGCCGCCAGGTTTACAGATGCTTTCTCAATGCCGCCGTTTCATAGAAACGATATCCTACATAGATGCCTTCCACGTAGTTTACAAAGTGGGGCAGTGCTCCCGGTACGAACTGGTCGTCCTCTGAGATCTGGAACTCTTCCATATTATCATATTTCTGTTTATACTTATCCAGTTTACGCTTATCGTAGTTGTAGTTTCCTACATTGGCCGTACCCATCACCTGATCTTCGTATCTTGTCTCAAAATAACGGTATCCGACATAGATTCCTTCTATATAGTTTACATACGGAATATCAGTTCCTTCGTACAGATACTCGCCAAAGTTCTGGGCAGCCGGATTATCCATATTGTTATACAGATATGTATGAACAAGATGTCCCGACGGATTAACTGTTCCATTCAGGATATCACCCAGTACAGCGATACCGCTGCTTCCGGTAGCTCCCGCCCATAGACATGCATCGATACCGTATGCCTCATCATTGATGAAGTCCATATTAACAGCATTACATCCTGCCGACTCCAGTACGGACGCAGGAGTCAGATCTGCATAATCCTGGTTTGCCACCGCACCGGAGCCGGAACCTGTGTTGTACCACTGCTCTGATCCGAATAGTGTCACCGCAGCACCAGATGCCAGAGGCAGCGCATCTCCTTCATTTTTCAGAAGGACGGAGCCTTCTCCTACCACGTGGTTGGCGAAATCCTCCTGTGCCGCCACCAGATCCTCCGCCGAAGCGTAATCACTGCTGTAATCTTCCGACTGGGTTCCCTGGCCGCCTACCGTTCCGAAATACAGATCAAGAGCTGTTCCGAAATATACGGCCACGCAGTTGACTGCGATCACAACAGCAAGGATCAGGCAGGCTCCTGCCTTCGTCCATTTCTTCCTCATTTCCACATCTCCTTTACAACTTTTTCTGATGGAGAGTATAGCGGGAAAACGTGAATTTTGGGGGAGTCTGGTAAAATCCGTCTGAAATCTGGTAAAATCCGGTTTGCATCTTTGTCAGTATTCCATAAACAAATACCCTTGTCACTCTGTTTGCTTTCTGAAGACAGAAAAATCCCGCCGGATTGCCCTTCTGTCTGCCTCTGACAGCAGTATAAAAGTAATCCGACAGGATAATGTCTGCTTTTTATATCCTCATTTATGCTTCCATCACTTCTTTTGCTTTTCTGATTTCCTCCTGTGTAGCTCCTGCCAGCCGGCAAATCTCATCTGCACTCATCCCATTGCCCAGCATCTCAATGATCATCGTCTGACGAGCTTCTTCTCTGCCGCGTCTCAGGGCGCTGCTCATCTGGGAATTATAGTCCCTGATGGCCCGCTCCCGTGCTTCATATTCCAGCTTCGCCTTCTCGTCCGCGCTCATCCGCTCCAGTTCTCTGCACGCCTCATCCAAATATTCATCTGTCTTAGCCATATCTTCGAACTCCTTCCTGCTCTTCCCGTTCATGAATCGCATCCACTTGATGATATCTGTTTCGCTCTCCAGCTCTTTCGGGATCTTGCCAGTATCCACCAAAACGGAGCTGTATTGTCACGAAGGTCCGCTGCGCTATGCTCCGGGCGAAAATGCGGCCGCCGGGGCAATACAGCTCCGTTTTGGCGGAAGCCTGAGATTATGTACACAGTTACGATTCCATCGCTTCCTTTGCTTTTCTGATTTCCTCCTTCGTGGTGCCTGCCATCCTGCAGATTTCCTCTGCACTCACTCCATTGCCCAACATCTCAATGATCATTGACTGACGAGCCCTCTCCACTCCACACTTCATTCCCTCTTCTCTCCCACGTCTCAGCGCACTGCTCATCTGAGAGTTATAGTCCCTGATAGCCCGTTCCCTGGCTTCATATTCCAGCTTCGCCTGCTCATCCGCGCTCATCCGCTCCAGCTCTCTGCACGCCTCATCCAAATATTCATCTGTCTTAGCCATATCCTCGAACTCCTTCCTGTTCTTCCCGTTCAGGAACCGCATCCACCGGATGATATCTGTTTCGCTCTCCAGTTCTTTCGGGATCTTGCACAGCTCCAGGACCTGTATCTCCAGCAGATCCGTATACTCTTTTCCCGTCTTCCATTTTCACCCTCACATCCAGGATCCCCAGCTTTTCATCCGGGTAATCCTGTCTGAGTACAGTAGGAAGAAGCTCCGTCTCCCGGATCGTTTCCGGGTCTTTTTGCAGAAGCGCGGCGATAAA
>DXCZ01000097.1 GCA_019115765.1 Candidatus Mediterraneibacter stercoripullorum
ATAATACATCTCCGAATCCCTGCGCAGCCTCGCGGAGCGTATATCAGATGGGGGATTGACACCCGCCACTGATACTGATTTGTCACTCACCGCCTATAGAGGCGGGAGTCATCCCACATCTGATATAAAAAGACCCCGGAGACGTCTGAGAATAAGTAAACCCTAACGCCTCCGGAATCTTTCCTGTAACTGCCGGATAAATTCCTCTTATCCCTGTCTTGCAGAAAATGTATGTACAACAGAGTACGGCTTTCTCATAAATACTTCCTTTGCTCTGTTGTCCACTTTCGACTCCATACCGGAATAGCTGCGGGCAAGATCCATTTTAATATGCTTTATCTTTCTTCTTTCTCTTCTCATGATTTCCTCTTTCCGACGCACTTGCTGCGTCAATAATGATAGATGTGAAAGTTTACTTTCACACTCTCGATCATAAATTTTCAGAATTTTTACTTCTGATGAAAGTAATGTATCATAAAAATATGGAATCTCTGTTAGCAGTATGTCAAATCCATGTTAGATTTCTCAATTGTTTTTACGCCTTTTTCACTGCATCCTCGAAGACATCCCTGTATGGTACGCCGTTCTCCCGTGCCAGCTCCGCCACGTCCTCGAACTCCGGCTTCACATGACGGATCCCGTATCCTTCCGCCGTCTTCACCCGCACATTGCCCCACCGGGTCTGCACCTGCTCTGAGCCGGGCTCAAGGAAATATTTTCCGCATCTGCGGGCTCTCAGGCCATTGGTCGTGGTCTGCTCCAGGATACAGCGTGCCATCCGCTCCTCCTCTTCCGGTCTGCACAACACAGTCAGTACATGGCCGGAACGGCCTTTCTTCATAGTTCCAGCCACTGTATACACGTCCAGAGCTCCCATCTCCAGCAGACGGCTGCATGCGAAGGCCAGCGCCTCCGGACTCATGTCATCGATATTGCACACCAGCTCTGTGATCCGGTGCTCCTCTTCATCCCGGGTCTCCCCCAGAAACGCCCGCACACAGTTAGCCTGCTCAAAGCTCTTCGAACCGATCCCGACGCCGCTCTTTTCCACCTGCATCATGGGCATGGGGCCAAAGGAATCTGCGAAATACTTCAGCAGTGCTGCTCCTGTTGGCGTACACAGTTCACCCTGTACACTGCCGCCGTAAATGGGCACTCCTTCCAGCAGATTCGCTGTGGCAGGAGCAGGCACCGGCATGATCCCGTGGGCGCAGCGGACCGTGCCGCTTCCCACATGGACCGGGGAGACGATGATCCGCTCCGGATGGAGCAGATATATAGCATAGCACACCCCAGTCACGTCAGCCACTGCGTCCAGTGCCCCTACTTCATGGAAATGGACGTCCCCCACCGGACATCCGTGAGCCTTGGCCTCTGCAGCGGCAATGGAGTCATAGACAGCCTCCCCGCTCTTTTTCACTTCCTCCGGCAGGTCCATTCCCCGGATCAGATCCCGAATATGGCCGGGAACGGCATGATGATGACTGTGTCCATGATCATGGGAATGCTCATGCCCGTACCCATGGTCATGGCTGTGATCATGGCCGTGTTCGTGACCGTGTCCGTGATCATGGCTGTGACTGTGGTCTTCTCCGACCGGTTCTTTCTCTTCCTCTCCGTAGACAGTCACTTTCATATGAGTCCCTGCAATGCCGCAGGTGCTTCCCGGGCAGGCCTGGATCTCCGTCCCCGGCAGGCCGCTGTGGTTCATGACCGCCAGGAAAGATTCCTTTTCTTTCTCTCCCAACAGCTCATACAGAGCGGACATGAGCATATCCCCCGCCGCTCCCATATTACATTCGATATAAAGTGTTCTCATGATTTCCTCTTTCCGACGCACTTGCTGCGTCAATAATAGTAGATGTGAAAGTTGACTTTCACACTGTCTCATCCTCCCTGATTCCTTCCATCTGGTTGATCCGGCTCGCCAGATAGCCTGCGCCAAATCCGTTGTCAATATTTACCACACTGCATCCTGACGCGCAGGAGTTCAGCATGGACAGCAGTGCCGACAGACCGCCGAAGCTTGCTCCGTATCCCACACTGGTCGGGACAGCCACCACCGGGCAGTCCACCAGACCGCCTACCACAGAGGCAAGGGCTCCTTCCATTCCTGCAACTGCCACCACACAGCGGGCGCTCATCAGTTCATCCAGATTGGAAAGCAGCCTGTGCAGTCCTGCCACTCCCACGTCATACAGCCTGGTCACACGGTTTCCCAGCACTTCCGCCGTCAGTGCCGCCTCTTCGGCTACAGGCAGATCGCTGGTCCCCCCGGTGGCAACTACGATATTTCCTCTTTTCTCAATCTTCTCCGGGAAAGCAATAGCCAGTCTGGGAAGGGGATGATAGTCCGCAGGTACTGCCTCCTGCAGCATATCTGCCGCTTCCTGGCTGATCCGGGTCACGAGAATATTTCTACATCCCCGTTCTCCCATGGCAGTGACAATCCCCCGGATCTGCTCCGGCGTTTTTCCTGCTCCGTAGATCACTTCCGAAGCTCCCTGACGCACACTGCGATGATAATCGATCTTGGCATATCCCAGATCTTCAAAGGGTTCTTCCTTAAGCTCCAGCAGCGCATCCTCCGGTGTTGTCTTCCCGTCCGCCACGCTGCGGAGAAGCTTCAGGATATCCTGTTTATGATCCATATATTGTCTCCTCTTTTCTCTGTATTCTCATAAATTTCCCTGCATCTGTTTCGAGTTCAACTGTGTCCGATCGGCCTGCCAATCTCAGTCTTTTCGGTATACACGCCTGTCGGCCCCAGTCCTGATCTTGATCTGTACGGCTGTCAGTCCGACGCCCTGCGGGCTTCCAGATCCAGCAGTACAGCCGGGAACAGGGGGGTCAGTTCCCGGACGATCTCCGCCCTTTTCTCTACTGCCAGGGCAAGCTGTTCCTCTGTCACCTGCAGACGTGCTCCGCCGCCGAAGAGCCGCACGCGGAAGTCACGGAAGCCCATCCGGTCCAGGATCCCCTCCGCCTGCTCCGTCCTTCTCAGGTCATCCGCCGTTATCTCTGTGCCTGTAGGGATCCGGGTAGCCAAGCAGGCATAAGCAGGCTTGTCCCAGGTAAAGAGTCCTGCTTCCCTTGATCTTCGTCTTACCTCATCCTTTGTCATGCCGCATTCTCTGAGGGGGGACCGCACTTCCAGCTCCCGGAGCGCCTGCATCCCGGGGCGGTCTCCTGCATCATCCGATGCATTGGTACCGTCCAGTAGCACCTCATAACCGTCTTTCCGTGCCCTTTCCCACAGAGCGGAAAACAGAGCATGTTTACAGTAGTAGCATCTGCCCGGTCCGTTTGCAGCCGCCTCCGGTACCGACAGGATATCTACCTGTATCACTGTCAGCGGAATGTCAAGCTCATACGTAAGTCTCCGAGCGTCTTCCAGCTCAAACTCCGGCTGAAAAGCTGTCTTCACATAATAGGCGTGAATCCCGCATCCATACCGCTTTGCCGCCCAGAGCAGGAAAGCCGAATCCGTGCCTCCGGAAAATGCAGCCGCCGCTTTGGGCACTGTATCAAAAAATTCTTCCAGCAACATATTTTTTCTCCTTATGATCTTTTCCTTTATAACGATAGAAGGTACCTGCTCTCTCCTGAGAGCAAGTACCTTCCTGGTACTCATTGTCATTCATAACTTCAAGACTGATGCGATGTCCATACTGTCCCCTGGCTTCCCTCACGGCTTCTGCCTCCTGTTCCGGCTTCCTGCCGGATTACATTTCTGTTATCCAAGGAACTTTTCCAGTACGTTCACTGCATTCTGTACATTTTTCACCATAGAAATTTCCCCGACTCCCACTACGATACTATCACAGAGGTTTACCGGTATCAAAATTCTTTTTGCCCGGCTCTGACCGACAGCTACAGCCATAGCCGGAGTAATCTCCCCCAGCATGGAATCTGCGATCACAATCCCTATGGGCCCCATGATCACATCTGCCTGTCTGGAAGCTACTTCTACTGAATTTTCTCCCGTAGCCGCCTGGTCTGCACCGGCCCGGAGCATAGCATTCGTAGCCGCGCTGTTGGTCCCCACTGCAAGAACTTCAATATCCAGGTGTGCCTCCTTGACAGCTGTGACCAGCTGTCTTCCAAGGCCGCCGCCCTGTCCGTCTATAATAAGAACTTTCAATCATCCACCTTCTTTTCTGTCTCGTCTTTTATCCTTCGAACGGTACTACATCCTTCACAGCTTCTTCCAGAGTGATCTCTCTGTCTCCGTTGTCAATATCGATCAGATGATATCTGTCGTTTCCCATATGGAGTTCCTTCATATAGGTAAGCTGACGGAGGCCGTGACGGGATTCCATACGTTCCACAAGATCCTTATGATCTTCATCCTTCAGCGCGTAGACGAGATCCACAGACGCCTGATCAATGGCAAGGATATCTCTGGACGCCAGGATCCCAATATTCGGCGTCACTACAGGCGCCGCTGCGGTTCCCTCGCAGTCACAGGACACAGACATATTCCGAAGCACATTTACAAAGCTGATATGTTCTCCGAAATGATCTACCACTGCCTTTGCAGACTCGGTCATCCTTTCCATGAATTCCTCTCTGGCAATATCCCACATATCATCTGATCCCGGCGTTGTATGGATCATGGCTTTTCCGATTCTTCCATCCGCACATCCGATCCCAATATTCTTGTTGGATCCGCCGAACCCTCCCTGTGTATGTCCTTTAAAATGAGTCAGAACGAAGAGAGAATCATAATTCAGGATATTCTTTCCCATATACATCTCATCGAACCATTTGCCGCCCTTTACAGGAAGCGCCGTCGTCCCTTCTTCATCCATGATATCCACCGGGCAGAAAGTCCATCCGTTTACTTTCAGCGTCTCTCTGTGCTGCTCCGTAGTGTAGCGGTCTCCTTCATAATAGGTGTTAGTCTCCACGATAGAAGCGTCCGGCAGATCCGTTTTGATCAGGGATTCCACCCAGGGACGCGGAATAATATTAGGTCCGTGCTGCTCTCCGGTATGAAGCTTGATCGCTACTTTTCCCGTCATATTTCCGTTGATCCGCTCATAAATCCTGCGAAGTCCCTCCGCCGAAAGATCTCTTGTAAAATAAACAACAGATTCCTCTCCTGTACGTTCCTCATAAGGAATATATTTTTCCCCGCCCGTTCCCGGCACCGGATTTTTCAGTGACATGGTCCATTCCTCCTTCTTTAACTCAACAGCGCAGCCCAATTTCCCCACAGTCCTGCGCCTCTCATTTATAATTCGCCCTTTCGGCCCGGGCGTTATCTCCCGCCCAGCCATCCGGCTCTTCTCCATATTGTTCCGAATACCATTGTACAGAATTTTTTCCTTTCTGTCCAATACCTGCCCCTTATACCTGGTTATGCCGCCGGCGCATAGTCAATGTTCAGTTGCCTCTCGCTGCCCAGCCATCCAGGAGATGTATTGTCACGAAGGCCCGTAGTGGAGCGCCGGGGCAATACATCTCCCGGATGGCGGACCTCCGAAAACAAATGAACAGTACCAATGCCAGCCCGCCTTCTACTCCGTCCTCAGTGCTGTCACCGGATCGCTCTTGGCCGCCTTACGGGAGGGAATGATCCCACCGATCAATGTCAGGATCACGCTGAGCAGGATCAGGATCACTGCCGGAACCGCTGGAAGTACAGCGCTCACATCATTGGTTCCCGCCAGATAATGGATCAGCGCATTTCCGGGAATCAGCAGGAGCAGGGACAGGCCGATACCGATCAGTCCCGCGCACAGTCCGATGATAATGGTCTCCGCATTGAACACCTGGGAAATATTTCCCTTGGACGCCCCGATTGCCCTCAGGATACCGATCTCTTTCTTCCTCTCCAGTACACTGATATAGGTGATCACGCCGATCATGATCGAGGATACCACCAGGGATATCGCCACAAATGCGATCAGTACATAGCTGATGATATCAATGATATCTGTTACCGAGGACATAAGCGTTCCCACCACGTCGGTGTAAGTGATCACCTGTTCATCCTTGCCCTCTGCTTCCATGCGGCTATTATAATCATCCAGGATCTCAACCACATGTTCCTTGCTCTCGAAATCAACAGGGTAGATGGATATGGAGTTCGGCACGTCAAAGTCTACATAGCCCAGCGTACGCAGATTATTTTCATAGGTTGCATTTGCAGTGGAGTTCATAGACATCATAAGCTCAGTCAGTTCGTCGCCGTCCATGTTCATTGTAAATGCTTCTGCAAATGCGTCGGGATCAATGCTGAGCGCATCTTCCATATTCTGGCCGAGACGGGTCATGGCGCCTTCCATGGCGTCCTGAATCCCCGTACTGATCTGGCTCATGACCTGAGTCATGGCCGCCGTTACCTGAGTCTCCAGATTATCCGCGATCTCTCCGGTGAAGGAACCCATCATCTGCCCTACATAACTCTGGATGGCCCCGGATATCTGCTGTTCCAGGCTGCCTGTGTCAACCATATTGGAAATACCTGCAGACAGCTTCTGCTTCGCATCATCCGTTCCCAGATAATCCAGGAAGTGTTCGCCCATTTTATAAGGATCCGGCAGACCGTTGGCCTGGGCATATGCCTGATATCCCGAGGCAATATCCGAAGCCAGGGCAAGGAGCTGCTCCTCTGTGATGGTAAAATCACTGTTTGCCTGGAATATCTCATTTCCCCAGCGGCTCAATATCGCCTGAGCCTCCTCTGTCCTCAGATATTCGAGCAGATAATCATCGAACTTATCCGGATCTGTATATCCATTGGCCTGAGCATAGATCTGATATCCGGCCAGCACCTCACGGAACAGTTCCTCGATCTGCTCCTCGGAAACCGTCAGTCCTCCGTTCGCCTCCAAGATCTCCAGGATATGATCTGTCAGAATCTTCTTTCCTTCATCTGTCTTCAGATATGTGAGCAGATCTGAACCGATGTTGGAGTAATCTGCTTCGGGATGATCCGCCGCATACTGCTGATATCCTTTCAGCAGGCCCGATACCATAGTCCCTATATCCTCAGAAGACGCTGTAATGGTAATGCTGTCCATCATATCGCTCATACTCAGAGACGGCATCTGGGGAATATCCACCTGGATACCACTCAGATCGATCATAGATGAGAAATCCATGGCCTCTCCTCCGATCTCAAGTGAAGACAGATCAAAAGCTCCGTCCAGTCCGTCAGTCAGCCCTTCTGAATCAAATGCAAATGCGCTCTGCAGCTTCTCCGCGTCAATTGAGAACAGAGAATCTGTATCAAACTCACTGCTTTCCTCACCGAAGGCTTCCCCGGTAAATACATTGACTGTTTTATCTGCCAGCTGCTCCTGTACGATCTGGCTCTTCTCCGCCTCTTCCGCCACATGTCTGGTCAGAGATGCCGGATAGCAGATCCCCGAGCTCAGGAGCAGACCGTTGGCGTCCTCTGCCGGCTGCACCACACCGACGATCTTAATGTCTTCTCCGTTCTGGACCAGATGCTTCATATATTCATCGTCGTCTGTCTTATCACGCCATACCTGATACTCACTGTCATACTGGTAATAGTCCGCACTGTTTACCAGTTTAAATGTGATCCCCAGGATATCGTCGTAAGAATAATCCCCTATATTCTCCGGAGTATCTACATTTTCCTCATCGATGAACTGCTGGATCATCTCGTCCAGTTCCATAGAATCCCTGAGGCCAAGAGTATACAGCATAAAGTCACTTATACCGCCGCCCGATGTAAGGACAAGAACACATTCATTATAATTTTCCGGCCAGCGTCCCGCCTTCACATCATACTGACTCTTGTAGAGGCTGTCTTCCTCCGGCATTTCATAAAATACATCTGTGCTCATCATAGATGACATCAGACTGTTGGAGCCGGTGGATGAGCCAAGCCCGAGGGCGTCAAATGAGCTGTCCGGATTGACCTGACGCACGCCGTCCCCATCCTCTCTGTAGATCTGGGGCGCCACATTGTAGGAATACTCGACGGCACTGGTGTACTCCTCAATCCCACTATCTCCGCTGTCCAGATAATTCTTCAGAGATTCCAGGTCATTGGAATCCATAGTAGAGAACATTCCTGAGATCATCTCGACCACATGGATATCTCCCTCTTCTTCATTGCCGCCGCTTCCGGCACTGCCGCTGTCCGCCATCATAGAAGAAAAGTCAAATCCCGTACTCTGGATCTGCAGCGGATACTCTGAAAGTGTCTCCTCCTCCACTGTCTGGATATACGCATTTACTCCGGTAGAAAGTGACAGGATCAGCGCAATACCAATAATACCGATGGATCCTGCAAAGGATGTCAGCAGGGTCCTTGCTTTCTTTGTCTTCAGATTGTTAAAGCTCAGAGACAGCGCTGTCAGGAAAGACATTGAGGATTTCCCCATATTCTTGTGTTTCGGCTCCTCAAGCATCCCCTCCTCGATAACAAGAGGATCTGAGTCCGCCCGGATCTTACCGTCTCTCAGTTTTACGATACGGGTTGCATACTGTTCCGCCAATTCCGGATTGTGAGTGACCATGACCACCAGCCGGTCCTTTGCCACCTCTTTTAACAGGTCCATGACCTGCACGCTCGTATCACTGTCCAATGCTCCTGTAGGCTCATCTGCCAGCAGGATATCCGGATCGTTTACCAGAGCCCTGGCAATGGCTACTCTCTGCATCTGACCGCCGGACATCTGATTCGGCTTCTTGTGCAGCTGATTGCCAAGACCTACCTGTTCCAGCGCTTTCACCGCCCGCTCCCTGCGCTCAGCCTTGCCAATGCCGGATATGGTAAGTGCCAGCTCCACGTTGGCCAGCACCGTCTGATGCGGGATCAGGTTATAGCTCTGAAATACGAAACCAATCGTATGATTTCTGTAGGAATCCCAGTCCCTGTCCTTATATTGTTTTGTAGAAATTCCATTGATGATCAGGTCACCGCTGTCGTAGCGGTCCAGACCTCCTATGATATTCAGAAGTGTTGTCTTTCCCGATCCGCTGGGGCCCAGGATCGCAACAAACTCATTATCCCTCAGGTTCAGGCTCACGTCATCCAGCGCTTTCTGCACCAGTTTTCCAGTCCTGTATTCCTTACAGATATGTTGAATCTGAAGCATATGTGTTTCTTCCTTTCTATAAATTATGTATTTTTATCCTGTGAAATACATTCCCACTGTTCCGCAGGTCCCCCAAAATCTGTCTTTCCTGATCTGGCAGATCATAACCGTGCAGTCGTTAAAATCTCTCTGCCCTTTACAAAGAAAAAACGTCCATACCTATAGAAGTATAGACGATTTTTTCTTATTCCACAACCGTTTTGTATAATCTTGTTTTGAATAGATTCGCCCCGGCAGAGGCCCCCTCCGGGACTCACTCTCGTTCGGAGTACAGCGCAGCCGCCGGGACAATACTGGACCGTCCCGCCGGCCGTCTGAGAAAAGCTGAAACAGCAATTAATCTATGATGTGGTTTCATCCGCCGTGTCTGTATATGTGGAGAAATACTGTTTGATGCTCTCCAATGTGAACTCATCGGAGGAATAATCATGTACTCCGTGTGCCGCTGCCAGTTCTTCTGTATAGTCGTCCAGGAAATAAACTCTGGCGTTTGTCTGGTCTTTTTCGTAGTGCATGACGAGCGGTACCAGGGAATAGTCCTGGATCGTCACTTCGTCGGTATCTGCATCTTTTTTCAGGGTTATGTCCGCCATTCCTTCCAGTAGCTGCGGCACTTCTTTCTGGGCTGATACGAAGTTTCCAAGGGAATAGTAGACCAGCATCTTCCCGCCGTCCGGTCTGTCCACCTGGCTGACAGGTCTGAGTACATGAGGATGGGAACATATAGCTATATCCACACCCTGCTGGGCCAGATAATTGATCCGTTCCTGTGTCTGATCATCAATCTCGTTCTGATCCTCTACTCCGGTATGAAGGAACACCATTACCAGATCAGCCTGTTCCTTCGCAGCCGCCACATCTTTCTGTACTGCTTCTTCACTGTAGACATCCACAGCATAGGATTCATCATCCGGCACCTGCGCATCCTCATTGATCAGGCTGGTATAGTTGATCATGGCGATCTTGAAACTCTTCTTCTCCACGATCCGTACACGGTTGGCATCCTGATCTTCCTGACTGTCGTGGATTCCCAGTACGGTTATCTCCGGATGCTGTTCCCGCCAGAATGTAAGCGTATCCGAGATTCCCGCGCTTCCCTTATCATAGGAATGATTGGTAGCCATGGTCACCACATCAAATCCAGCTGACACAAGAGCTTCACCGCCTGCAAGAGGCGTCCCGAACTTTGGATATCCGCTGGCGTCCTCCGGATCCGAGACAAGGGGCACCTCCTGATTGACTACAGCCAGATCTGCCTGTCCGATCTCATCCTTTACATTTTCATAGATAGAGTCAAAGTTCCAGCCCGCAGCTTCCCCCTGAGCAAGAATTGCATCGTGGTAATAATTGTCACCAACAGCAAGCAGATGAAGGGTATTGTTTTCCTCCTCCTGCTGTGCAGCGGCATCCGCTGCCTTCTGCTGTTTCTCGGCTTCCGCCGCTCTGCTCTGGCAGGACCGTACAGAGACTGATATTGCCACAACAATAAGGAGCAGCAGCAGGATTCCTCCCAGCATGATCTTCTGCCTCCTGACCTGGCGTCTTCTCTCTATCATCCGTTTCTTTCTGCGTCTCAGGTATTCTTCGTACCTTCTTTCTTCCTCTGTCACGGTACGTTCCCCCTCTCCCCTTTTGTAAACATATTTATAAACATTCGCTAATATCCTGTTGTTTACAGTTTACCCCTCCGGGAACGGCATGGCAAGTAAATTATGGGCGAGGGGGCTTTTCTGAGGACAGGAGCGGAAGAATAGGCTCGCTGTGCAAGGTTACTGTTCGGGACGTACTCCGAGCGAGAGCGCGTCCCGGAGGAGACCCTCCCCGCGGCGCACTGTCCCCGTCCCCCCTACCGTCCAAAATATTCGGCGATTTCTTTCATCCTCCCGGTCTGCTCCACATGGAACGGACATCTTCTGTCGCAGTGTCCGCAGCCGATACAGTCGGAGGCGGTCTTCTCAAGATTCATGTAATGATCTCTGGCCAGGGCGTCTCCAGCCTGAGACAGATCGTAATACTTATTGATCAGTCCCACATCAAGTCCTGCGGGACATGGCTGACAGTGGTTGCAGTACACACAGACTCCCTCGGCGTCCTGAGGAGCAAATGATCCGATCACAGAGTAGTCCTTCTCCTCCGGCGACGCATCCAGGAATCCCAGGATCCGTTTCAGATCTTCTCTTCCCCGGATTCCCGGCAGTACGGTCAGCACACCTGGCTTGTCCAGAGCATACTGAATACACTGATACTCAGTCAGCGCCTGTTTGAAGGGAGAGGTCTTCGCGTTCAGCAGCTGGCCTCCGCTGAAGGCTTTCATCACGGATATTCCAACGCCCTCTGCCTCACAGCGGCGGTACAGGGCAGTCCTTTCGTCCACACTCCCGATGGCGTACTCGCCGTGACGGTAATCATATGCCGGATTGATGCTGAACATGAGCATGTCGATGATCCCCATGTCCAGAACCTTTTCCACTACTTCCGGCGTGTGGGAAGACAGGCCGATGTGGCGGATCACGCCGCTCTTTTTCAGTTCTATCATATATTCCAGAGTCCCGCCGTCCACTACTTTTTTCAGATCCGCGTCTTCATCGATGCAGTGAATGAAACCGAAATCAATATAGTCTGTTTTCAGCATCTTAAGCTGCCAGTCTACAGATTTTTTGATCTTTTCCAGATTCAGTGTCCATCCATATGTCCCGGTAGTATACTCCGCTCCGAAATGGATCTGGAAATACACTTTATCTCGGCACCCTTCCACTGCTCTTCCAAATGGAGCAAAAGGGGCCGAATCCGCTGCCGCCATGTCAAAGTAATTAATCCCGTTTTCCACGGCCATGGATACGGCTGCTTCGATCTCCTTCTCCCCTGCTTCACCCATGGAACTATTGCCCAGTCCAAGGATACTGATCTCTTCTGTGCCTTTCGGCAGTTTTCTGTACTCCATCTCTCTGATCCTCCTGAAAATAAGAAAATAATCTTTTCTGATGCTCTTTTATGTCTTATCTATCTTTTCATCCATTTTCCGCGCTGAAGCCGTACAAAGAGGAGGATTCCTCTGACACACAGCTCCACCGCCATGGCGACCCATGCTCCTGCAAGCCCTATCTGCCCCACCAGTATCACGGCCAGAGTCAGTCTCACGCCCCACATACTGATCAGATTCAGAATACTGGGAACCAGTGTGTCCCCGGCTCCCCGGAGCGCACCGGAAGCAGTGATGGACGCGGCGTAAAATGGCTCGGCGAAGAGTTCGATCCGCAGTACGGCCGTGCCCAGATCTCTCACGCTCTGATCCGGCGTAAGCATGGCGAATACCGCAGGGCACAGGAAATACATGGCGATCCCGCAGAGGGTCATGACTCCGCAGCCCATCAGCACGGAGATATCCGCGAAGTTCTTCGCCAGCTTCTTTTTCCCGGCTCCAAGGCTCTGTCCCACCAGAGTCGTGGCCGCCGATCCGATACCGTAACCCGGCATATAGCAGAGGCTTTCCGCCGTCACTGCAAAGGAATTGGCCGCAATGGCAACAGATCCAAGGGGCGCGATGATCCTGGTGGACACAATCTGAGCGCCGCACATGGCCAGATTTTCAAATCCCATGGGAATGGAAATCTTTGCGGCACGGTCGAAGATCTCTTTCTCCGGCCACCAGGACTCGCCTTTTCTGAGCCTCAGGGCCGGCGAACAGAGACACAGCCTCCAGAGCATGAGGCAGGCGGTCACCACCTGCGCCAGGGCCGTTCCAATAGCAGCCCCGGTCACTCCATACCTGCCGATAAATATCATATTGAAGACCACATCTTCCCCGCACATCAGCGCATTCAGAAGACCGGGAGTCCTCATATCCCCACTGCACTGGAGCATATACCCGGCTATGCTGTTAAGCTGTACAGCCGGAAGAGAACAGGCATATACGAAAAAATACCCCGAGGCATCCCGCCAGATTGCTTCCTCTGCTCCCAGCCATTCCGGCAGCCGGGAACTGACCGCCGTCCCGCATAGCATAAGAATCAGTGAAAAAATCACCGCTGCCATCAGGCCGTTTTTCATAACCTTTCTTGCCCGCTCCTCGTTTCCGGCTCCGATCTGATGAGCAGTCTGTACGGAGAATCCCGCGGAAAGTGAGGTGCACATGCTCCCCAGCAGCCATGTGCTGGTAGATACAACACCGATGGATGCCGACGCCCTGGCGCCCAGACCTCCCACCATCGCTGCATCTATGTACTGCATAAGGATCGAGGTGACCTGCGCCAGGATGGCAGGCACGCTCAGATTCCACACCACAGAGATCTTCTCTCGACCCGTCAGTTCTCTGTTCTGATTTACCACAGCGGCAAGCGCCATATCGTTGTTTCCATTCATTCCTGCTCTGTCTCCCTTCCTTCTTCTCCCATTCACCGTATCATGCTTTTCCTAGCCTGATCACCTGCACTGCATCCAGCAGTCTGACGTCCCTCTGGTCATGTGTGACGCAGATCACAGTCCGCCCCGCCGCCATCTCCAGGATGAAGTCCGCCGTTTTCCGGCGCATGTCCTTATCCAGTCCTTTAAAGGGCTCATCCAGGATCAGGATCTCGCTGTCCGCGTACAGCGCCCTGAGTATGGAAGTCCTCTGACGCATTCCTCCGGAATATTCACATACCGGCTGATCCTCCTGTCCGCCGAGGCCCAGATAATCCAGCCCCTTCTTCACTTCCGGCTCCGGACGGCCCGGACATATGAGACGGATGTTGGTCACTGCTGTCAGTCTGCTGCAGAGCCGGTCCTCCTGGAACACAGCACTGATCCTGTCCGGCATACCTTCCACGCTGCCCGCATCCGGCTGTTCCAGCCCCATAAGGATTCTCAGAAGCGTTGTCTTCCCGCAGCCGGACGGTCCCATGATACAGGTTGTCTTTCCTCCCGGGATATCCGCGGAAAATGCATCCAGCACTTTCTCGTCACCGTAAGATTTGGACAGATTCCTGATACGGATGTCGCCCGCAGCAGATCCCCCGGCCGATTCTACCGGTTCTGCTGATTGTTCAATCGTCTTTTCCGGCGTGAACCGTGCTTTTTCTCCACTTCTCCCGGGATGCGGTTTTCTGCCGCTTCTGTTATATTTCTCCGCTCTGCTCATCTTCTCCACGTATTTCATCCCGCAGTCAATGAGCCGGAGAAATACTTTTTCAAAGAGCACGCTGATCACTACGATTACCAGAGTCCAGGCAAACAGATCCGGCGTGTTCAGATAGATCTTGGCATTATAGAGATTTTCCCCTATGGTGTGTTCCGGCAGTCCGATTACTTCAGCCGCGATGCCGGATTTCCAGCACAGGCCCAGCGCCAGCGAGCATCCGGCGCGGAAAAACGGCAGGATCTGGGACACATAAATATAACGGATCCTGAGGGCCGCCGGAATCCGGAACACCCGCGCCATCTCCGTCAGATTGCGGTCCAGGCTGCGGATCCCGTCCTTTACATTTGTATAAATTACAGGGAATACCATCAGGAAGGAAATAATCACCGACAGATCCTCCGGAGATATCCAGATCAGCACCAGGATAATGAAGGAAGCCACCGGGACCGCCTTTATCGTCTGTACAAAGGGCTCAAGGAATTCATCCACTCTGCGGAATCGGGCGGCGAGCCCTGCCGCGGTCACACCTGACAGAGTTCCCAGCAGGAATCCTGAGAGGATCTTCACAAATGACACGGCCAGAGACTGCCAGAACTCCATGGTCCGGACAAGCTCAAAAAGGCGTAAGATAACGGAGACAGGAGATACAAGCAGTATCTCCTGTCCGATGCACATGCTGGCAGCCTGCCAGATCAGCAGCCACACTACGGCTGCCCACAGTTTTATTTTTGAACGTTTCTTCTTACTGGATATAGTAGAAATCATCTTCCGGCAATGCTCCTCCTACAGATTCCGGATTCTGCTCATTGAGAACAGAGAGATAACCGGACAACTGCTCCTTCATATCCTCTCCCTGGATGCACACGATATTACATTCTGGGATTGCCTTCACAGCCACATCCTCTGTCACGATGTCATAACCGCCTACCAGCTTCGCAGCGTCCTCAACATTGTTATTGACATACTCTACGGAAGCCGCATAGCGCTCCATAAAGTCTGCCACTGCCTCAGGATTTTCCTCAGCAAATTCCTTTCTCACCACAACAACTCCGGTGAGAAGCCGGCTTTTCTCCGTTTCATTCTCCATTACCTTGTCCCATTCTTCTGTCAGGTCAAGTGCGACCTTCAGGTCCGGGTTCTTCGCCTGGGCCGTAGTCACAAAGGGCTGAGGCAGCATGGCGATCCCGTCCGGATCCTGCGCAAGGGCGCTCACACACTCAGAGTGCTCGCTCTTCCACTCGATGGTCACATCCGATTCCGGATCAAGGCCGTTCTTCTCAAGGATAAAGTTCAGCGCGTATTCCGGTGTGGATCCCTTGCCGCTGGCATAGATCGTCTTGCCGGCAAGATCAGCCACAGAATTTACAGAGTCTCCGTTTTCCACGATATACAGCACACCGAGGGTGTTGATCGCCAGCACCTGGATCCCGCCCTCAGTCTTATTATAGAGGACAGAAGCAAGGTTGGCCGGAACCGCGGCGATATCGATCTCGCCCTGGATCAGCTTCGGCGTCACCAGATCTGCAGATGCATCGATCTCAAATGTATAGTTCTCTGTGTCCACATTTCCAGCGTCCACATCGTCCATCATCTGGACCATGCCCATAGCCGTAGGTCCTTTCAGAGCTGCTACCCTGACGTCCACCGGGTCTGCAGTCTGCTCTTCCTGCGTTCCGCTCTCCTGTTTCTCTGTCTGTGCGTCGTTTCCGGCTCCGCTGCCGTCTCCGCTGCTCCCGCATCCTGCAAGGAGCGACGCTGACAGCATCAGCGCCATCATCAGTGATATGATTTTTTTCATAGTGTCTCCTCCCGTCTTTCATGCCTTCTCAGGCATTCTGCTATTATAAACTGTGAACAGTCAGCACCTGTACATGTACGGCCTTTCCGTACACAGGTATTTTAGCAGAGAGGAAGTCCCATGTCAAAAAATCCTGTCAGCTTCCTTCTTCTTTTCCCTTATGATAAAATCTATCTGGTCCAGCAGTTTCTGCTCACTGTGGATATTGTCCAGCAGTTTCCCTCTCCTGCATTTCAGCATCCGGATCTGCCGCTCTCTTCCTTCATCGTCTTCCCCCGCCTCCAGTTCAAGACTCGCTTGCGAGTCTTGGCGCGGGATTCGGGTCAGCTTTAGCTGACATAATACATCTCCGAATCCCTGCGCAGCCTCGCGGAGCGTATATCAGATGGGGGATTGACACCCGCCACTGAT
>DXCZ01000098.1 GCA_019115765.1 Candidatus Mediterraneibacter stercoripullorum
GATTAGTTGTGTGGTAACTCTAATTATACTTCAAAAAAGGGGGTCATTGCTTTTTTATTTGCAAAAAGTGATGTATTCCTTGAAAATATAAGGTTTTAAAGAAAAATAGGGCTGTAAAACTTTACAGTACCTAAGAGAAAGGAGAGGTAAGATTATGAAAAAGGTTTTGGCGTGTGCACTTGTAGGAGCGATGACACTGGGTCTTCTGGCAGGCTGCTCTTCCGGAGGTTCTGGAGGAGACAGCGGCGACGGAAAGAAAACTCTTGATGTCGTATGGTTCAGCGACGGCAATGAGGGTGAGTCTTTCATGAAGCTTGCAGAAGAGTATATGGAGACTCATGAAGACATTGAGATCGAGCTGATCGAAGTCCCCTATGCTGATCTGGATAACAAGCTGAAAAACATGATCAACGCAGGGGAACAGCCGGCGCTTGCAAGAATGACCAATATCGGAACATTCCAGAATCAGCTGATCGATCTGAAAGAGTATGTATCCGATCCCGATGCATTTGTAGATAGTTTCGGATCCGGACTTCAGTTTATCTATGATGACAAGATGATCGCAGCACCGATGGATGTTACGGCAAATGGTATTATTTACAACAAGACAGCATTTGATCAGGCAGGAGTGCAGGTTCCTCAGTCTCCGGATGAGATATGGACATGGGACGAGCTCGAAGCAACACTTCAGAAAGTGGTAGAGAACAGTGACTGTCAGTACGGTATGGTATTTGACAAGTCTGCTCAGAGATTCTCCACATTGATCTATGAGGCGGGCGGCAGCCTTCTGAATGAGGATCTGACAGCGTCGAACTTTAATACAGATGAAGTGAAGACAGCTGTGGACTGGTTTGTGGAGCTGCATGAAAATGGAATAATGCCCACATCTATCTGGCTGGGCTCAGACAATCCGAATGAAATGTTCCGTACAGGTCAGGTTGCGGCGCATTTCTCAGGAAGCTGGATGATCGCAAATTACAAAGAGCAGATCACAGATTTCGAGTGGGGCGTTACATATCTGCCGGTAGAGGCTCAGAGATCTTCTGTTCCTGGCGGTAAATGGCTGGGAGCATTCCAGGGATCAGGCGTAGAGCAGGAAGCTGCAGACTTTATCGAATGGATCATGTCAGCTGAGAACAATGCTCAGTACTGCAAAGAGAATTACTATATCTCACAGGTGAAGGGAAATGAGAGCCTGGATTATGATTTCGGCGCAGAGTATTTTGAAATCTTTGCTGATGAGCTGAACGCAACTGGACCGCAGCCGGCAGCTGAGTGGGGATATCAGGCACTTGTTAATTCCGTTCAGACAGATATCGTTGACGGACTGTCCAGTGTTTTGGCAGGAGATATGAGTACAGATGATTTTACAGCGGAAATAGATGGACTGATCACGGAATCACTGGCTGATCTCAATGAAAGTTAAAGCCTCCGATGCAGGCGTGATTAATCGGTTTGCTGTCTGAGGAAAAACAGAAACAGGAAAAGAGGAGGACGTGGCTTAGGTGAACGGTGAGGAAGTCATGTCCTCCTCTTTCCTTATTAAAAACAGTGGTCATCAGAATTGAGGTGAAAATGTGGAAAAATATATAATCGCAATGGATCAGGGAACAACCAGTTCCCGCTGTATCCTTTTTAACCGGCAGGGAGAGATCTGCAGCGAAGTTCAGAGGGAATTCAAGCAGATATTTCCGAAGCCCGGCTGGGTGGAGCATGATCCGAATGAAATATGGGCATCACAGATCGGCGTTGCCATGGAGGCCATGGGCGCCATAGGAGCTACGACAGACGATATTGCAGCCATAGGTATTACAAATCAGAGAGAAACAACCATTGTATGGGACGCAGCTACTGGTCTTCCGGTTTATAATGCCATTGTATGGCAGTGCCGCAGGACAGCAGATGTGATCGAGAAGATGAAGGCGGAAGGATGGACGGAAAAGATCCGGAAGAAAACAGGGCTGATCCCGGACGCATATTTCTCCGCAAGCAAACTGGCCTGGATCCTGGATCATGTGCCGGGGTCCAGAGAAAGGGCGCGGAAAGGAGAGCTGCTATTCGGCACAGTAGATACCTGGCTGATCTGGAAACTGACAAACGGGGAAGTGCATGTGACGGATTATACCAATGCCTCACGCACCATGATGTTCGACATCCACTGCCTGTGCTGGGATGAGGAAATCCTGGAATATTTTGATATTCCGAGAGAGATGCTGCCGAAGGTGGTTCCTTCAAGTCACATATACGGGCATACTTCAGAAAATGTGATCGGCGGAAGGATCCCAATTGCCGGGGCGGCCGGCGACCAGCAGGCGGCTCTGTTCGGACAGTGCTGCTTCGGACCAGGGTGTGTTAAGAATACATATGGTACGGGCTGTTTCATGTTGATGAATACCGGAGAAAAAGCGGTGGATTCCAGACAGGGACTTCTGACAACGATTGCTGCAGGGATTGACGGAAAAGTAGAATACGCACTGGAGGGAAGTGTGTTTATTGCCGGAGCAGCCATCCAGTGGCTGAGAGACGCCATGCGTATGCTGCGCACTGCAGGACAGTCAGAGGAATACTGTACCAGAGTGGAGAATACAGAGGGTGTTTATGTGGTTCCGGCATTTTCCGGTCTCGGTGCTCCCTACTGGAATCAGTATGCGAGAGGAACGATCACTGGCATCACACGCGGAGCGGAAAAGGAGCACTTTGTGCGGGCGGTTGTTGAGTCGCTGGCATATCAGGTGAATGATCTGCTTGAAGTTATGAAACAGGAATCCGGACTGGAACTGGAGGCTCTGAAGGTAGACGGAGGAGCCTGTGCAAATGATTTTTTGATGCAGTTTCAGGCAGATATCTCGGATGTTTGCATACAGAGACCGAAGTGTATTGAAACGACAGCTCTTGGAGCAGCTTATCTTGCCGGACTTGCAGCCGGTTACTGGAAGAACAGGGATGAGATACGTGATAACTGGCAGAAGGACCGAAGCTTTTATGCCGGAATTACTGCAGACAAAAGGAAAAAACTTGTAAGAGGCTGGAAGAGGGCAGTTCAGTGTGCGCTATACTGGGCTGACCATGACGGCGATATGGGAGAGGAGTAAGAGATGTTG
>DXCZ01000099.1 GCA_019115765.1 Candidatus Mediterraneibacter stercoripullorum
CATTTCTTCATCTTTTATAACGGAGAGGAAGAACGCCCGGACCGGGATGTGCTGAAACTGTCAGATCTATATTATGAAAAGGAAGAGGATCCTTCTCTGGAGCTGAAAGCGATCGCACTGAACATCAACAAAGGACATAATCCCGAACTGATGGAAACCTGTCAGATCCTTCGAGAATATGCGGAATACACAGACCGCGTCCGGAGATACGCGAAGGAAATGCCGCTGGAAGAAGCGGTGGAGCGTGCCATTACGGAGTGCATCCGGGAAGGAATCCTTGAAGATTTTCTGAAAAAGAATCGAGCGGAGGCGATGAAGGTGAGCATCTACGAATATGACGCTCAGAAACATATCAAGATGGAGAGAGAGGATAGTTATCAGGCTGGAAGGAATGATGGCTATCAGGCCGGCAGAAAGGATGGTTATCAGAGTGGAAAGGATGATGGCCGAACGGAGATGCTGCGGCAGGTCATCCGCACAATGTTGACCAATGGAAAGACTGTCTCACAGATAGCTGCTGATCTTGGGATGGATGAGAAAAGTGTGGACGACTTGAGCGGCAAATCGTAAGATCAGTCCGGATAAAGTGTACCTTTTACAGGAGCCTTATATAGCGCTTACAAAACAGTTATCCCCGGAACGGATTGAAGAAACCATTGACCCGGAACAGGACGGACCTGCTCCATTTATGCGAGATTCACGGTTTGCGGCCTATTCTTTAGTGGAATTATCTGTTCCCATCCGCAGAAAACATGCTGCAGATCATGCCCTCTGTGGAAAAGCATCGGTGGCTTCTCCCCGCAGCGTGGATAAAGCGGTGGTGGCTTGGAGCATTCCGCCGTCGGAGCCACTCTATACATACAATGAAATCCATGTTCAAAAATGACGATGGATGTGGACAGAAGGAATATCAGATGCTGAAAGAACTGGGATTATAAAGTTCTTTCTAAAACATTAGGTTGACATAAAAACAAATAGTCTTTAAAAGTTTTCCTTGCGTTTTCTATTTTCACAAAGCAATATATGTGTAATGATAAAAATGAATTAAAGAATAGAAATGCAATGAAAGGTAGGTGTATGCTGATATGGTTCAGAGAGAAAGTGGAATTCAGCTTCATTATGAAAAATATCGGAAGATCATTCAGGGCCTTACACTGATGAGCGATGCCCTTATGAGGAATGTACTGAGAGACATCAAGTGTGCCGAATATGTCATTCGGATCATTATGGAACAGGCAGATCTGAAAATTGTCGATGTGACGATCCAGCAGGATAATAAGAATCTCAGAGGACGTTCCGCAGTATTAGACTGTGTAGCAGAGGATGCCTGTGGAGACAGATATGATGTAGAGGTTCAGCAGGGAAGCGGTGGAGCTTCGACGAAGAGAGCAAGATACCACAGCGCTGTCCTTGACGCCAATACCCTGGAGCCAGGGAAAGATTTTGACACATTACCGAAGAGTTATGTTATATTTATTACAGACGAAGACATCGCCGGGGCAGGTCTTCCTATATATCACGTTGCGAAAACAGTGAAAGAAACAAAGGAAGAATTCGGAGATCAGGCGTATATTATATACGTGAATTCTAAAATCCAGGATGATACCGAACTGGGAAGGCTGATGCATGATTTTCATTGCAAAAGTCCGGATGATATGTACAGCAGAGTTCTGGCGGAACGAGTACGAAGCATAAAAGAAACTCAGAAAGGAGAAGATGATATGTGCCGTGAAATGGAAAAGATATATGAAGAAGGTTTGGAAAAAGGAATAGAAGAAGGGAGAGCAAAGGGAATAGAAGAAAAGGCACGGGAAACGGTTCGGAATCTTTCTGCAATGGGGCTTTCGGCGGACAAGATCGCCAGCGCGGTTCAGGTGAGTATAGAAGAAGTTCGGGAGTGGCTTTCAGACGGAGCAAAGGCAGTCAGATGATATATTTCTGAATTAATGTTTCTGATAAAAAGTTTCTTTACAGAACAAAGGAATGTTACAAGTGTGATTTTATTTTTAACATTTATTTCTCTTGCACCTGTCCGCTTTTCGTACTATAATAACGAAAAGCATTATTTTTCTATATGTGTCATACAGATGACAAGTTCTGATATCTAAACCTGAACATTTATTTACCGGAGAAGCATAAAAGCTCCGGTGTCAAACAGAAATCTCAATGCTTTGGATCCCATTACAACAGCAGAGAGATTTCCGTTACGTTCAGCGGATATAGGATATAGAGCATCAGTTGATGACAGCCAAACATATTTCTAGATAACCAGTATCGGAAAGAGAAAGGTTTGGGTTATGGATCTGACGGCGGAATGTTCCACTTATTATCCAATGCCGGACGGCAGAATGAGATCTCCTGCACAGCAGAAGAAGGAGGTTGATCTATGCCGAAGAAAGTAACATCTACTGAGAACACCGTCAACCGTGAGTACAAGTCAAGTATCTTTGCCATGCTTTTCCGGGATAAGACAAGGCTGCTGGAATTGTACAACGCCATCAGCAAAACGGAGTTTACAGACCCTGACCTGTTGAAGGTTGTTACTCTGGAGAACGCCATCTATATGGGACTCAAGAACGATCTTTCCTTTATCGTTCTTGAGATCAGGCTGTATCTGTATGAACATCAGTCCACCCCGAATCCGAACATGCCCCTGAGGGATCTGCTCTATGTAGCAGATGAGTTTTCAGACCTTACAAAGGACATGAACCTTTACGGCAGCCGGAAGATCAGGATTCCCGCGCCTCATTTCTTCATCTTTTATAACGGTGAGGAAGAACGCCCGGACCGGGATGTGCTGAAACTGTCAGATCTATATTATGAAAAGGAAGAGGATCCCTCTCTGGAGCTGAAAGCAGTCGTGCTGAACATCAATAAAGGGCACAATCCTGAACTGATGGAAACCTGCCGGACCCTTCGTGAATATGCGGAATACACAGATCGCGTCCGGAGATACGCGAAGGAAATGCCGCTGGAAGAAGCAGTGGAGCAAGCGATTACTGAGTGCATCCGGGAAGGAATCCTTGAGGATTTTCTGAAAAAGAATCGAGCGGAGGCGATGAAGGTGAGCATCTACGAATATGACGCCCAGAAGCATATCGAGATGGAGAGAGAGGATAGTTATAAAGATGGCTATCAGGCTGGTAGGGACGATGGCTACCAGAGTGGTAAAGAGGATGGCTACCAGAGTGGCAGGGAGGATGGCTATCAGGCCGGAAAGGATGATGGTTACCAGACTGGAAAGGGTGATGGCCGAACGGAGATGCTGCGGCAGGTGATCCGCACGATGCTGACCAATGGAAAGACTGTCTCGCAGATAGCTGCTGATCTAGGAATGGATGAGAAGAGCGTGAGCGACTTAGGAGGCAAAGCGTAAGATCAGTCCTATATAGTATACTTTTAAAAGCAACCTTATTTAGTGTTTATAAAACAGTTATCCCCGGTTCATTCTTACCGATGTCGGACCGGAATGGGCCGGGGAGAGGATTGAGCTGATCAGATTATTCTGTTGCTTCGGTTCTATTTCTCACATTTCTGATAGGCCAGCCTTTCGCTGCCGTCATCAGTATAAATAATCCCACAGTATGTAAATCCGTTCTTTTCCAGAAGGTGCTGCATGACAGTGTTGTCTCTGTGGGTGTCGATCTTCAGGTTTCCACACTGCTGGTATGCCCATTCCAGACAGAAGCTGGCGGCGCCTCTGACCGAGCCGTCCGAAGTGATCCGATGAACCGCGCCGTAGGGACGTTCGTTCAGCCACTGTCCGCTGTAAATATGTGCGTAGGTGTTGTCGTCTCCTTCTCTGTAATAGAAGGTGGCGATGATCTTACCATGTTCGATGCAGACATAGCTGCATCCCGTGCTGATATCTTCGGCGACCAGCTTCCTGGACGGATAGGAGGTGCCCCATTGGGTGGGATTTCCGTGAGCGGCCATGAACATGCGGGCCTTTTCATACATTTTCAATAACAGTTCCAGTTCGTTGGGGGTCGTCTTTCTGATTTCCATAAGGTTCCTTTCTAAAATGTGATATATAAATACATTGTATGCTATGTAATGAGGCGAAAATATCCGTAATCATTATACTTGCTGGGAGTGGAGTATTCAAGGAAAATATTATTCCTCTTTGACATTCGGCAAAACAGTCATCCTTCTTGCCATTCAATCTGGCGGATGATAGAATTGTTATTATGAGAAACGGATATGATTTTTTTGTGGAATGGATATTGAGTTTTGAACGTAAGGAGGATGTTTACAGATGGCTAGGAGTTTCAATACAGACGGCTGCTGTCCATGTTATGTTCCGTGCACAGCCAAAATCGGAGATCAGTAAATTTATCAATGCTTATAAAAGCGCGAGCAGTCGTCTGCTCAAGAAGGAATATCCACAGATCCGGGAGAAGTTGTGGAAAGAAGCAT
>DXCZ01000100.1 GCA_019115765.1 Candidatus Mediterraneibacter stercoripullorum
GATTAGTTGTGTGGTAACTCTAATTATACTTCAAAAAAGGGGGTCATTGCTTTTTTATTTGCAAAAAGTGATGTATTCCTTGAAAATATAAGGTTTTAAAGAAAAATAGGGCTGTAAAACTTTACAGTACCAGAGCAGGAAGGGCAGGAAGACCAGGAAAATGTCCGGAAGAATGACCGGGATTTTGAAAATGCATTTGAAGTCTATGAGGAGAAGAAGCGGCTGCGCAGTCTGCTGGACTTTGACGATCTGCTGCTGAGAACCGCGGAGATGATCGAGAGCGGACGGGCGGCAGCAGGATGGGAGAAGCCATTTCGATATCTGCTGGTGGATGAATTCCAGGATATCAATCCGATCCAGTTCAGGCTTGTGAAGCTGTGGAGTCATGCAGGTCAGGAATTGTTTGTCATTGGAGATCCGGATCAGTCCATTTATGGGTTCCGTGGCGCAGATGCGTCATGCTTTGAGAAGCTTAAGAAAGAATATAGTGACCTTGAGCTTGTGGAGCTGAAGGAAAATTATCGGTCATCTCCCCAGATCCTGAATGCGGCCTATCATGTGATCAGTGGAGGAAGCGGGGCAGAACAGGGAACGAAAATAGGGGTGGCCTCAGATATAGAGGGTGAAGCAGGGATTGGCTCTGAAAATGACAGGAAACAGCTCCATCCCAACTGTAAAGATAACGTGCTGGTCCGTCTTGTGAAAGCGGGAAGCCCACTTGGCGAAGCCATATTTATTGCAAAAGAGATCAACCGGCTGGCCGGCGGGATCGGCATGCTGGAAGCTCATCAGTCAGTCTGGGAGATGGATGGGAGAAAGATCAGAAGCTTTGATGAGATCGCGGTACTTTGCCGCACCCACCATCAGATGGAGCTGGTGGAGAAATGTCTGAGAAAGGAGAGTATTCCTTATATTGTCAGCGGCAGAGAAGATTTCCTGAAGGATCCGGCGGTCCAGGCAAGCATCGGATTCTTCCGGTATCTTGAGAATCCGGAAGATCCTTCAGCAGTTATGACGACGTCTGAATGTGGAGAGGCTCTGTGGAACCTGGAGCAGAATGCTGTGGCAGATGAGGTGATCAGAAATACGACAGAACGGTTTCTTCCTCTATACCGCAAGAAGAAACCGGAAAAGTTCCTGTCCCAGTGGATGGAAGAGCTGAATCTGTCGGAAAATCCTGCCATGCAGAAACTTTCGCAGATGACAGTGTTTTACAAGACGATGACAGAATTTACAGATGCACTGCTTCTGGGAACTGAGAGCGATCTGAAGCGGTGCGGGAATAAGCGGTACACCTCGGAAGCAGTATCACTTATGACACTCCATGGATCCAAGGGTCTGGAATTCCCGGTGACATTTATCTATGGGGCAGAGCAGGGCAGTATACCTCTGGAAAGTGAGAAACATCCGTCAGATAAGGCGGAGGAGCGGAGACTCTTCTATGTAGGCATGACCCGTGCAAAAGAAGAGCTGATCATGATCACATCTGGAGAAATGTCAGAGTTTCTCCGACAACTTCCGGATGGACTGATGGAAACGGAAGAGACATCAAAAAGAAAATCCGGGGAAGAATGGCATCAGATGAGCCTGTTCGAAATGTAAGAAGATAAGAGTGGGAACGGGGAGTTCATTTGCTATCAAAGGGCCGCCGGGGCAACACAGCGCTTTGACAGCTGGATATTGAGAAACAGTTGAACAATCCTCACCCGTCTGCACTCTCAGAAAGTCTTTTCAAGCAGTCCGCCCATCTGCTTTTCTTGCTGTGAAGCCACTGACTTCCGTTTTGAACAGCTCAGAAAACAGAGCTGATCTCGAAAACTTCCCTTCACGTAGAACACGTTTTGGAGACACCTCTGTTGGATGTTTAATCATCGAAGTTTGTGCGTTAAACAGCGGATATAGCCATGGTGAACAGCCGTATGATGATCTCCCATGTGCCGGGAAACAGCTGCAGGATAGCGGATCGGACTGCATCTGAAGTGATATTTGATCCGGGGCTAAAACAGATCTGGCCTACGGTCGTATTGCCGATGGCGATCGCGGCTCTGGCATAGTCGCCGGCGGCAATCTTCTGACCGATGGCTGCTCCGCCGAGGGCATAGATCCCTATTGCGCATCCGCCGGCGGAAAGGATCCCGATGGCGAGGCCGCCGAAGGAAACGGTGCCTATGGACAGACCTCCAAAAGCAAGCAGAAGTCCCAGGGCCAATCCGCCGATGGACAGAAGCCCGGCAGAGGCGCCGCCGATGGATATGATTCCGGCTGATAAAGCGCCGAATGCAAAGATGCCAGTTGCTATATTTCCGATGGCGATAACCCCTTTTGCCCGGCGGATCCCTCCTGTCATAAACAGACGGCCGGAGCCGAGATTGATATGGATCAGGGGAAGTCCGCAGAAAGTCCTGGCGCTTTTATACTCGTAATGCCATGGCACATAGCGGATCTCACGTACCGGAGCCTGGCGAGATGATTCAGAGCCGGTGCTGCGTCCTACAAGTTCATCGATAGAAATCTGGAAAAGATCAGACAGCTCTATCAGTTTATCCATCTCAGGTGTGGTGATGCCAAGCTCCCATTTGGAGATTGTCTGCCGGGTAACGCCCAGCCTTTCACCCAGCTGTTCCTGAGAAAGCCCTTTCTGTTTTCTTAATGTAATCAGTTGTTCCTGAAAAGTCATAATATAGGCCCTCCTGTGCCGCGGCCCGCGTTCCTGCCGGCCGGTATACTACGGCGGACATCTGAGACCAGTATTACTTTTCAGAAAGTTGATGCCTGTTGCTTCTTTTATATAAAAATAGTAAAATAAACATACGTGTAAGGAAAAAGGAGACAGAAAAATGGAAAAAGACAAGCTCATGAAGCCCGCGGATACTCCCGCTCAGCTCCCCGACTTTTCCGCCATCGAGGATGTTGTCCGTAGAGCAGGCGCCATTCTGAGAGAGGCGCATCTGTCCGATGATGCTGTAACGCACAAGGAAGGGGAGGCCAATTTTGTCACCAGCTATGATGTGGCCGTGCAGAAGTTCCTCATAGAGGAGCTTCGCAGGATCCTGCCGGAGGCGGATTTCTTCGGCGAGGAGGAGACAGAGGGAAATACCCGCGGCAAAGGCGGGAACGGATACTGTTTCTATATTGATCCTATTGACGGGACTACGAACTTTATGTTTCACTATAACTTCAGCTGTGTGTCCGTGGGCCTTGCATATCAGAGAAAGATGATGGCCGGATTTGTATATAATCCTTATGTGGATGAGATGTTTACCGGTATCCGGGGAGAAGGGGCTTTCCTTAACGGGAAAAAACTTTCCATAGAGAATCTGTCTCTGGAAGAAGGCATTGCATCCTTCGGGTGCGCACGCTATAATGAGTCGAATACGGATATCCTGTTTGATACGGTTAAGGTCATGTTTCAGAGGTGTCTGGCTGTCCGGAGCGGAGGCTCTGCAGCGCTGGATCTGTGCCGGATCGCAGGCGGCAGCAGTGTGATCTATCTGGAACTGAAGCTTCAGCCTTACGATTATGCCGCGGCTTCGGTCGTTATAGAGGAGGCGGGCGGAGTGATCGCTCAGATCGACGGCAGTCCGGTTACCCTTGATGGCCCCTGCTCGATTCTGGCAGGTACGGGAAGAGCTGTGGACGAAGTGAGACAGATCTACAACAGCTGCAGCAAGGGTCCCGGCTCTTGAGGATATCGGGAATAAGACGAACTGTGTACTGGTACAGTGAATAAGCGAGTAAGAGATTGACATAGGAGAACAGAGTATGAAATTAGGAGAAAAACAGGTTCTGACTGTTGTGAAAATGGTGGATTTCGGCGTTTATCTGGGGAGCGATGAGGAGCGTGTCCTGCTCCCGAAAAAGCAGGTGCCGGAAGGGATAGAAATGGGAGATCCTGTGGAAGTCTTCCTTTATAAAGATTCTTCCGACCGCATGATCGCTACAACGAGAGAACCGAAGATCACCCTCGGGGAACTGGCGGTGCTGGATGTTGTAGATGTGGGGAGGATCGGCGCATTTCTGGACTGGGGGCTTGAGAAGGATCTGCTGCTTCCGTTCCGGGAACAGACGGTAAAGGTAGAAAAGGGGGACAGATGTCTCGTCAGTCTGTATGTAGACAAGAGCGGACGGCTGTGCGCCACCATGAAGGTGTATCATCTGCTGAGAACGGATTCCCCATATAAAAAGAATGATATGGTCCATGGAACAGTATATGAGATCAGCAGAGAATTCGGCGTATTTGTGGCTGTAGACAACTGTTATTCCGCATTGATCCCCCGGCGGGAGGCGTACGGCAGGATGCGTGTCGGAGATGAGATCGAAGCACGTGTGACAGCGGTAAAGGCAGATGGTAAACTGGACCTGAGCGTAAGGGGCAGGATACCGGAGCAGATGGACGCGGATGTGGAAGCGATCAGCCGGCGGCTTGAGAGAGACGGTGAACTGCTGTTTACAGACAAGGCGGATCCGGAAGTGATCCGAAGAGAGCTGGGAATGAGCAAGGCGGCATTTAAGCGTGCCGTGGGAAGACTGCTGAAACAGGGCAGGATCGTGATTGACAGTGAACAGGGAAGGATTCTTCCTGTGAAAAAGTAGGAAATGCAGAATATGAGTTTTGTACATTTACATGTCCATACGGAGTACAGTCTCCTGGACGGATCAAATAAGATAAAGGAATATGTTTCAAGAGTAAAAGAACTCGGCATGAACAGCGCGGCTATCACAGATCACGGCGTGATGTACGGTGTCATCGACTTCTACCGGGAGTGTAAGAGCCAGGGAATCAACCCGATCCTGGGATGTGAAGTCTATGTGGCGCCGAATTCCCGTTTCGACAGAGAAGTGACAGGCGGAGACGACAGATATTATCACCTGGTGCTCCTTGCGGAGAATAATCAGGGCTATGCCAACCTGATGAAGATCGTTTCCAAGGGATTCGTGGAAGGGTATTACTATAAGCCCCGGGTGGATAAGTCTCTCCTCAGGGAATATCATGAGGGGATCATCGCTCTGAGCGCCTGTCTGGCAGGCGAAGTTCAGCGCTATATTGTGAAAGGGCTGTATGACGAGGCGAAGAAGACTGCGCTGGAGTACAGGGATATATTCGGAGAGAACAACTATTTCCTGGAGCTTCAGGATCACGGCATACCGGATCAGACGCTTGTGAACCAGCAGCTTCTCAAGATGTCATCGGAGACAGGAATTCCTCTGGTAGCCACCAATGACGTTCACTATACCTATGCAGAGGACGCGAAGGCTCATGACATCCTGCTCTGCATCCAGACAGGAAAAAAGCTGGCGGATGAGAACCGGATGCGCTATGAGGGCGGGCAGTATTATGTGAAGTCTCCGGAAGAGATGGAAAAGCTGTTTCCTTTTGCACTTCAGGCACTGGATAATACACAGAAGATCGCGGACCGTTGTTCCGTGGAGATCGAGTTCGGGGTGACAAAGCTGCCCAAGTTCGATGTGCCGGAGGGATATACATCATGGGAATATCTGCAGAAGCTCTGCTGGGAAGGGCTGGAGAAACGTTACGGGACGCCCTCGGAAGAGCTGAAGGAACGGTTGGAATATGAACTGAACACCATCAAAAATATGGGATATGTGGACTACTTTCTGATCGTGTGGGACTTTATCAAATATGCCAAGGACCATGGCATTGCAGTAGGGCCGGGAAGGGGATCTGCCGCAGGAAGTATCGTGTCATACTGTCTGGGCATTACTACCATCGATCCCATCCGGTATCAGCTGCTCTTCGAGCGTTTCCTGAATCCGGAACGTGTGTCCATGCCTGATATCGACGTGGATTTCTGCTTTGAGAGAAGGCAGGAGGTAATTGATTATGTAGTGCGCAAGTACGGGAAGGACAGGGTGGTCCAGATCGTAACCTTCGGAACCCTGGCGGCCCGCGGTGTGATCCGCGATGTGGGGCGTGTGATGGATCTGCCCTATGCCTTTGTGGACAGCATCGCCAAGATGATCCCCCAGGAGCTGAACATTACCATAGACAAGGCTCTGAAGGAGAATCCGGAGCTGCGCAGAACATATGAGAACGATGAGCAGGTGAAGTATCTGATTGATATGGCAAAGCGTCTGGAGGGCCTGCCGAGACACAGCTCCATGCATGCTGCAGGTGTAGTCATCAGTCAGAAGTCTGTGGATGAATATGTGCCTCTTTCCCGTGCCTCTGATGGTACGATCACGACACAGTTTACCATGACCACGCTGGAGGAGCTGGGACTTCTTAAGATGGATTTCCTCGGGCTGCGTACTCTGACTGTGATCCAGAACGCAGTAGAGATGGCAAGGAAAAAGGATCCCACCATTGATGTGGAAAAGATCGATTACAACGACCAGGCGGTGATGGATTATATCGGTACCGGAAAGACGGACGGCGTATTCCAGCTGGAGAGTGCGGGAATGAAGGGGTTCATGAAGGAACTGAAGCCCCACAGCCTGGAGGATATCATTGCCGGCATCTCCCTGTACCGTCCGGGTCCCATGGACTTTATTCCCCAGTACATCCGGGGGAAGAATGATGCTTCGTCGATTACTTATGACTGCCCCCAGCTGCAGCCGATCCTGGAACCTACTTACGGCTGTATCGTTTATCAGGAACAGGTTATGCAGATCGTGCGTGATCTGGCAGGATATACACTTGGACGGAGTGATCTTCTCAGACGGGCTATGTCCAAGAAAAAGGGCGATGTCATGCAGAAGGAGCGTCAGATCTTCGTGTATGGAGACGAGGCTAACGGCGTGCTGGGCTGTGTGAAGAATGGCATTGACGAGAAGACTGCCAATAAAATCTATGACGAGATGATTGATTTCGCAAAATATGCATTTAATAAATCCCATGCGGCCGCCTATGCGGTAGTGGCATATCAGACAGCATGGCTGAAATATTATTACCCTGTAGAGTTTATGGCGGCTCTTATGACTTCCGTGATTGAAAATCCGTCAAAGGTGGCAGAATATATCTATGCATGCCGACAGATGAATATCCGGATCCTGCCGCCGGACATCAACCGGGGCGAAGCTGCTTTTTCCGTAGATGGAGACAATATCCGCTACGGCCTGGCTGCAATCAAGAGCATCGGGAAGCCTGTGATCCAGGCCATCGTGGATGAGAGGAACGCTTTCGGACCATACCGCAGTCTGGAAGACTTCATCACCAGACTGTCGTCAAGAGATGTGCTGAACAAAAGGGCAATCGAGAACTTCATAAAAGCCGGCGCTCTGGATACGCTGGGCGGTACCAGGAAGCAGTTTATGAGTATCTATATCCAGATCGTGGATCATGTCAATCAGGAGAAGAAATATTCCATGGCAGGCCAGCTCAGCCTGTTCGATATGGCTTCGGAAGATCAGAAGGCGGAATTTCAGATCCGGCTGCCGGATGTAGGAGAGTATTCCAAGGAGAATCTGCTCGCATTTGAGAAGGAAGTGCTGGGCATCTATATCAGCGGCCATCCGCTGGAAGCCTACGAAGAGAAGTGGAGAAAAGTTATTACAGCGACTACCAGTGATTTTCAGCCTGATGACGATACCGGGCGTACAAAGGTACATGACGGGGCGAGAGTGATCATCGGCGGAATGATCACGGATAAAACTGTGAAGCATACGAAGACAAATCAGATGATGGCCTTCGTCACGGTGGAGGACCTGCTGGGAACAGTGGAAGTGGTGGTATTCCCGAGAGATTATGAGAAAAACCGGCAGTACCTCGAGCTGGACAGCAAAGTGTACATCCGGGGACGGGTGTCAGAGGAAGAAGAGAAGGCCAGCAAGCTGATCTGCGAGAGTGTGATCCCGTTCGAACAGAAAAAACGGGAACTCTGGATCCAGTTCCCGGACAAGGCGGCATGGAACGATGAAGAGCAGATCATCTATGGATATCTTGCGGATTCCGAGGGAAATGATGAAGTGGTGATCTATTGTGCAAAGGAGCGCGCAGTGAAAAAGCTTCCAAGAAACCGCAACATAAGTATCAATCAGCAGGTTTTAAGCAGATTGATGAATCATTACGGAGAAAGCCGCGTAAAAGTGGTCGAAAAAGCTATTGAAAACCACTTCTAAATAATGTAGAATATTCTCGGAATTGTTTAAAATTTCACATTATTTGGGTTTGGCAGTTATGTAAATTCTAATGGAAAGGTGGAAAAAAACATGGCAGAGTTTGAGAAAGAAGGATATCTGGATGATATTGAGGATCAGATCCGGACAATCGGAGTCCTGACCAGCGGCGGCGATGCGCCGGGTATGAACGCGGCGATTCGCGCGGTCGTAAGAACAGCTTTATCAAAAGGAGTTAAAGTACGTGGAATCCGCAGAGGTTATCACGGACTTCTGAAAGAAGAGATCATCGATATGTCAGCACGTGATGTGTCTGATACGATCCAGCGCGGAGGTACGATCCTTCAGACAGCGCGCTGCAAGTCCATGCGCACCGAAGAAGGCCAGCAGAAGGCAGCCGCTATCTGTAAGAAATACGGTATTGACGGACTGGTAGTTATCGGAGGAGACGGTTCCTTTGCAGGTGCTCAGAAGCTTGCTAATCTCGGCGTGAATACAGTGGGGGTTCCGGGAACTATTGATCTGGATATCGCATGCACAGATTATACGATCGGATTTGATACAGCTGTAAATACAGCTATGGAAGCAATTGATAAAGTGCGTGATACTTCTACATCACACGAGCGCTGCAGTATCATCGAGGTTATGGGACGTGATGCTGGTTATCTGGCTCTGTGGTGCGGTATTGCAAATGGTGCTGAGCGTATCCTGATGCCTGAGGAGCATGATTTTGATGAGGAAGCCATCATAAAGGATATTATGGAAAGCAAGAAGCGCGGTAAGAAGAATTATATCATCATCAACGCCGAAGGTATCGGTGATTCCATTAATATGGCAAAGAGGATCGAGGAGGCTACAGGTATGGAGACAAGAGCAACAATCCTGGGCCACATGCAGCGCGGCGGAAGTCCCACATGTAAAGACAGAGTTTACGCTTCTATTATGGGATCTATGGCGGTAGATCTGCTCTGCCAGGGCAAGACCAACCGTGTAGTTGGATACAAGGACGGAAAGTTCACAGATTTCGACATCGAAGAAGCACTTGCAATGAAGAAATCCATTCCGGATTATCAGTATCAGGTAGCTAAGACACTGGCGCTCTAATACAGTGGCTGACGGCGGAGTAAGCGTATGCTTTTCCGGAAATGCCAGATGTGAGAGTTCGGAATGTGAGATTTCAAGATTTGAGATTTTAAAATAAACAGTTTAAAATGAAGAGTTACGGCAAAGCGGTAGTATTGACGGCCGCTTTGCCGATTCTTTACAAATAGGCATACGGTGGGAAAGCCGCATGACCTGCAAATATCTCAGGAGAGTGGAAGATATGAGTTTGGAAAGCAGGAAGACAGCGCCGGTGGGAGTTTTTGACTCCGGGGTGGGCGGTCTGACAGTCGCCCGGGAGATATCCAGACAGCTGCCGGATGAAAATATTGTGTATTTTGGGGACACAGCCCGTGTCCCGTACGGAAGCAAGTCTCAGAAGACTATCATCCGGTTTTCGGAACAGATCATCCGATTCCTGAAGACAAAGCAGGTGAAAGCAATCGTTATTGCGTGTAATACGGCCAGTGCATTGGCGCTGGATGCAGTGAGAGATGAGTTCCATATCCCGATCATGGGAGTGGTCATCCCGGGAGCACGTGCCGCTGTAGAAGCCACCAGAAACAACAAGGTGGGCGTGGTAGGCACAGATGCTACTGTACAGAGCGGCATGTATACGAAGATCATTCATGAGATGAATCCGGAGATTACCGTGATCGAGAAGGCATGTCCTCTCTTTGTTCCACTGGTCGAGGAAGGATTCAAGGAACATGTTGTTACACAGGAGATAATCGAGTATTATCTGGAATCTATGAGAAATACAGATATAGACGCCATGATACTCGGCTGTACCCACTATCCTCTGCTGCGCTCCAAGATCCGTGCATATCTGGGCGACAGGATCCAGATCGTCAATCCCGCCTATGAGACGGCGATGGATCTGAAACGGCTCCTGCAGGAACAGAACATGGCTAATGACGGGACGACGGAACAGCACAGCAGATATGAGTTTTATGTCAGCGACGCGGCGGAGAAGTTCACAAGGTTTGCCAATACGGTAATGCCTTTTGACGTGCCGGTGACAAATGTGGTTAATATAGAGGAATATTAAAATGACGAAAGATGTATTGGTCAGTATTTCTGGAAAACATATCGGCATTGTCTCCCAGTCTGATGAAGTGATAGAGGCAGTAGGGACTGATGACGATGAAATCGAAGTTGTTACTCCGGCAAGTTATTACTGTCGGAACGGCAAGCATTACATTATTTATGATGAAGTGATGGAAGGTATGTCAGGAAGCATTAAGAACAAGATCAAGATCAGCGGTCCCGACAGCCTGGAAATCATGAAAACCGGTATTTCAAATTCGCATATGGTATTTGAGAAAAACAAGAAAAACCTTACTTATTACCGTACGCCATACGGACAGATGCTGGTGGGTGTCAATACACGGGATATGCAGATCAGTGTGAAAGAGGACAAGATTGATGTTCTGGTGAACTATGAACTGGATGTGAATCATGAACCGCTGGCGGACTGTAAGATCAAGATGAATATAACGTCGAAGGAATGTGCAGATTTCCTGAAGAGTTCATAACGCTGCATGTATTCCCTGGATTCATATATCAGAAGGAAAAAGCTTTTAAGCAGTAAAAAAGATCCGGAGTCATATCGCTTATGGATACGACTCCGGATCTCTTAATGTCCTGCTGTGCAGGAAAGCCGTTGATATGAGGCTTTCTGTATGATCGGGTCAATCTTTGGACTTTTTGAATCTGTCCAGAAATCCCTTTTTCTTCTGCGGTACAGCAATGGAACCTCCGCGGACACTTTTGATTCCTGTTATGTAAATGCCGCTGACAACAGCCTTAACTTCCTTTTTTACAGGAATGACTTCAAATACCTTGGCATCGCACATGAGAGTCATGATCCTGGGGCCGATTTTGGCTTTTACGACCGGAACTTTTGTTCCCCGAAGATACTTGGGCGTGTTTTCAAGAACGATCGCCGGCAGTCCGGCCTCCTTTAGTTTCATTTTCTTTTTATCAATAACCAGCATGCTGACCGTCTGTGCTGCCGCCTCCAGCTGCTCCTGCTGTTCAGCCTGCTTTTTCTGTGCTCTCTTCCCGAAGAAATATAATCCGATGCATGCTCCGATCAGAATGATAATGACGACGAGCATGACAATAGCTGGTGTACTCACGTTAGAACCCTCCTAAATACTCTGTTTTACGCAGTTCTGCACGTAGTATTGTAACATTGTTTTTTGCTAAGTGCAATATTATTTGTGCTATTTGGGGGTTACTTTTCACGGCAAAAGCTAGTATACTGTGTATAGTGGTGTATTTTTGTCCGCCGCAGAAGAAAAGGAGTTTTGTAATGGCAGAAAATATCTGGAATGGAGCTGTGACGATATATTATTTCATCATGGATAATATCGTCCTAATTAATGTGCTCCTTGCCCTGATCATTATATTTTTTCAGCGCAGATCTCCGCAGACCGTGTGGACCTGGCTGCTGCTGCTCTATTTTATTCCTATTCTGGGATTTATCTTGTATCTGATCATCGGACAGGATTTTCACAAGAGCAGGATGTTCAAGGCGAAGGAGATAGAAGGGGAGCTCAAATATGCTGTCAGACGGCAGGAGGAGACGATCTATCACAGGAAGCTCCTTATGGCAAATCCGGCCATGAACCGGTTCAAGGATCTGATCCTCTACAACCTTGAAGCAGGAGAGGCTGTGCTGACAGACAATAATGATATCCGGATATATACAGATGGAAAAGAGAAATTTCGTGCATTGATCGCGGAGATGAGGCAGGCGAAGAGATATATCCATCTGCAGTACTATATCATCCGGAATGATGAGCTGTGGCAGGAGATTGAGAAAGTTCTGATCGAAAAGGCTCATGAAGGCGTTGAGGTCCGGGTCCTGTTTGACAGTATGGGATGTCGTACCATGCACAACAGAGACTGGGAGCGGCTGGAGAAAGAAGGAATCCAGGTTGCGGAGTTTTTCCCGGCGCTTCTGGGGCAGCTTCAGCTCAGAGTTAATTATCGCAATCACAGAAAGATCGTAGTGATCGACGGACGAATCGGATTCGTAGGCGGATTCAATGTGGGCCGGGAATATCTGGGGTGGGATGAGAAGTTCGGCTACTGGAGAGACACTCATCTTTGTATCGAAGGATCTGCGGTCACATCACTGGCTGTACGTTTCGTATTGGACTGGAACTATGCGGCTAAGGAGAATCTGTTCCTGGAAGACAAGCTGTTCTCTATACCGGAATATGTGAGGCATGGCAGAGATCCGGTACAGATCATATCCAGCGGACCGGATTCCCAGACAAAGACGATCCATGATAACTATCTGCGTCTGATTCACAGTGCCAGAGACCATGTTTATATTCAGACGCCTTATTTCATACCGGATGACTCTATTCTCGACGCACTTAAGATCGTGTGTCGTTCAGGGATAGATGTAAGGATCATGATACCCTGCAAACCGGATCATCCATTTGTCTACTGGGCAACCTATTCTTACATAGGGGATATGGTGGCGGCAGGAGCCAAGTGTTATGTCTATAATAATGGATTCCTTCACGCGAAGACACTGACAGTTGACGGTATGGTCGGATGCGTGGGTACGGCGAATATGGACATCCGGAGCTTCGGGCTGAACTTCGAGGTCAATGCGGTCATATATAGTGAGAGGACTGTTCAGAGACTGGAGAGAGCCTTTGAGAATGACATGACACTTTGCACCCAGGTGACAAGAAAAGTATATGACAGCCGAAGTATTGTTATAAAAGCAAAAGAGCAGTTTTCACGGCTTCTGTCCCCCCTTCTGTGATGAAGCAGACAGGAAGGAACAGGGCGTGATAACGGCAGCGCCAAATGGAGATCAGATATGTCCGTTGGGCTTGCTGCCATTGAGAATAAAGGAGAAAAAGGAGACAAAATGAAGAAAAAGGCAGTAATTATACTTGCAGCTGCAGCAGCGGCAGCGATGCTTACAGCATGCAGCGGAGAGATATCTAATGACTATGTGACAGTAAAACAGTATAAGAATCTGGAAGTTCCACAGGTGGTGACGGATGAGGTCGATGATACACAGGTAGATCAGATCGTCAATAATGTGCTGGAATCTACGGCGGAACAGGAGGAGATCACCGGCAGAGCTGCGGAGATGGGAGACTGGGTCAATATTGATTTTACAGGATATGTTGACGGAGAGGCATTTGACGGAGGATCAGGTACGGGAACGGATCTTGAACTGGGGTCTAATTCCTTTATCGGAGCAAACGGAGATTACAAGGGATTTGAGGAACAGATCGCAGGCCATACCACCGGTGATGAATTTGACATAACAGTACAGTTTCCGGACAGCTATAAGAACCAGGATATGGCAGGTGTTGTGGCGGATTTTCACATTGTTCTGAACAGCATTTTCCAGAAGAATATACCAGAGCTGACAGATGAGTGGGTGCAGGCAAACAGCGATACTTCAGAGACTGTGGATGAGTTCAGGGAAGAGATCCGTACGAGCCTGGAGGACAGCAACGAGGAAAGTGCAAGGTCCAGTCTGCTGTCCGAGGTTCAGAGTGCACTGCTGGAACAGTCTGAGATCAAGGAATATCCGGAAGGTGCAGTAGACGAGCAGGTCTCTCAGGCCACAGATTATTATACATGGATCGCAGGACTTTACGGCATTGAGCTGTCTGATTACGTAGAAACATATTTGCAGACGACTATGGATGATTTTAATACACAGCTTGAGAATGCTGCAAAGCAGACAGTACAGCTGGATGAAGCGCTGAAGCTGATCGCCGAGAAGGAGGACATTTCTCTTACAGAGGAAGAGTACCAGGACAAATTTGCCGAGTATGCGGAGTCCGCAGGAGCAGACGATGTAGATGCGTATGTGGAACAGAATGGCGAAGACGTGCTCAGAGACGCCGCCCTTCGGGACAGAGTACTGGATTATCTGGTGGACAACTGTATACAGGTTGAGGCCTCGGAATAATTTCGGAAGAATGAAATATGCATGTCAGTCCCGGTGAGAGGCCGGGCTGATGCGGAGATTCCGCTTTTATAAAAATAATACAGGAGGTATTGTGATGAAACTGGAAAACAACAGGCTCAGTGTGGAGATTGCTGAGATGGGAGCAGAACTGACAAGGATCTATGACAAGAAGAACGGAACGGATGTGTTGTGGGAGGCAGATCCCACATACTGGAAGCGCCATGCGCCGGTGCTGTTCCCGAATGTGGGGAAAACCTACAAGAATACTGTACGGATCAATGGAGTGCAGTATCCCACATCCCAGCATGGATTTGCGAGGGACAGCGTATTCCGATGCATTGCGGAGAAGGAGGACCAGGCGTCCTTCCTCCTGACATCCAGTGAAGAGACAAAGGAAGTATATCCGTTTGATTTCGAACTGGTCATTACATACAGGCTGGAGGAGAATCGGATCATTGTGAAGTGGGAAGTGAAAAATCCGGCGGATGATACCATGTACTTTACCATTGGGGGCCATCCTGCATTTCGGTTTGCAGGGAAAGATGAAGTGAAGGAAGATTATCTCCTGAAGTTCCCGGGAAAGAGCAGGCTGGAATATATCCTGATCAATCCTGCTGAGGATACTGCCGATACAGAGCACGTATATACACTTGAGCTTCAGAATGAATGCTGTCCGATTACGGAGAAAATGTTCGAGAATGACGCGCTGATCTTCGATGACGGACAGATAGAAGAGGTGTGGATCTGCCACAAGGACGGCACTCCTTATGTAGGAATGAAGTGTGAAGGATTCCCCAATTTCGGTATCTGGTCGGTAAAGAACGCACCTTATGTGTGTCTTGAACCGTGGATGGGAAGAGTGGACAACGTGGGATTTGATGGAGATATCTCTGAGAAGCCGGATGTGAACCGGGTGAATGGAGGAGAGACCTTCGAAAAAGAGTATACGATCATGATAGGATAATGGAAGAGAGACAGGCGGTGCTTATCAATAAAGCATCGCCTGTTTCAGTTCTGTCTCGATCTTCTCAAGTTCACGTTCGGCAGCAGCCCGTTTCTCACGGCCTTCCTGCTGGATCTTAACCGCCTCGTTCATGGCTGCGATCAGATTTTCATTTGTTTTCTGAAGAGTCTGGATATCTACGATCCCTTTTTCTGATTCCCTGGCGGTCTCAGATGTATTCTGCCGCAGTATTTCCGAGTTACGGATCAGCATTTCATTGGTGGCTTTTGTGATATCCTGGTGTAGTTTCAGCGCCTTCTGCTGACGGTACTGGCCAAGCAGCATGAGCATCTGGCTCTTCCAGAGAGGGATGGTCTCCTGGATGGCAGTCTGGATCCGGTCGGCCAGCAGTTTATCATTGCTCTGGATGAGCCGGATCTGAGGTGCGGTCTGGATGGCGATAGTACGGCTTGTCTTCAGATCATAGATCTTCTTCTCAAACTGATCTACAGTATCTTCAAAATCCCGTACCAGCTGAGCGCTCATCGGATCTCCGTTTCGGTCAGCCTCAGCTCGAATGGAGGGGATGGTCTTATCCCGCAGATCCCGGACCTTTTCCTCACCGGCAGTGATATAGATCTGGAGCTTTTTGAAACAGGCAAGATTCTTTTCGTAGAGGGTGTCAAACATGCCGATATCTTTTAGCATTTCCATGCGGGCTTCGTCTAGTTTTCCTTCAATACGTTCTACCTGGACTTCCAGCTTCTCAAACTGTGCGAGAAAACGCTTCAGGCGTTTTTCTGCATTCTGGAAGAGACCGATGATCCCGGACTCCTTCTGTAGGGATGTGAAGTCCAGTTCCTGGACATCGCTGACCAGCTTCGATATCAGATCGCCTATATATCCGGAATCTTTTGCACGGATATCGTTCAGGATGTGGGCGGAGAAATCTGCGACATTCTGTCTGGCCCCGGAGCCGTACTGCATCAGCATCTGGGAGTCACGGATATCGATCTCTTCTTTCAGAGTGTCAATCTCCTGACGTTCCTCAGGGGTGAAGTCAATAAGGTATGAAGTGATTTTTTCGGAGGAGTCGGGGGATGGTACGGCTGTCTCCTTTGTCTGCATCAGATCCGCAAGTGTGATTTCCGGCATGGCTTCTTCCTCCTTTTTGTATAACGAGTTTATTCCTGCGGGCAGAGAGCCGCGAGGGCATGCCTGCATATGTCTGCCTGAATATGAAATCTTTCTAAATTGCTGTCTGTTATTTCAGCTGTTCTATGATCACCTTCATCACATCGTAGGACGGGACCTGAGTGACCTGTGTGATGGAGGGGGCAACGCCATCTGCCTTCAGAGAGCTGCTGTCGGAGATGGAGCTGTAGTTTCCTGTGCGGAATCCGTGCTTCTGCCAGGCAATGTTCTGGATATCCTCATCCAGCAGTCCTGTGATGAGCTGCCTGCCATTGTCATCCAGCGCGATCAGAACATGAGTGGACCAGACTGTGGGAGTAGGGTACAGCATGACAACGTCATCACGTATGGCATCATATTCGTCGGGATAAAGAGCCGCATATTCAATCATCTGGCTTTCGTAACCGGCGATGATGGGCTTGGCGCCAACTCCCATCCGGAGAAACTGGCTGAACAGGTCGGAGGAGGAAGTCTCCATATAGCCCAGCTTTCCGAAGATATCCTGCAGCTGAGGCAGAATGGAGGGCAGGTTTTCGGCAGTCAGTGTGGTGCCTCTGTTCAGCACATTTGCCAGGAGTGCAGCAAACATATTGCCGGAGTTGGAACTGGAAGGATCTGTTGTGTCTACGGAAATATTTCCATATAGTTCGGACAGACCGATATCAGCCCATGATGTCCCTTTCTGGATCAGTTCTACAAGTCCGGCCATATCAATATAGCTGGCGGTTCCATCTGTGGTGATGAGACCCTGCTTCTCAAATGCGTCCAGCACGATCTGATGAGTATAGAGAACAATAGGCGTATTCAGGATAATCTCACTCTGGTCCGGAGAGCCGTAGAGATCCTCATAATATTCTTCCGCAATGGTGCTGGATGGAAAGAGATAATCCATTCCGTCCATATCTGCGGTCATCATATCAAGAGAACCTGCTCTTGCATAGTCTACGTCCAGGCCATAACGTTCCTCAAGGATGGAACGCACCTCCTCGTCTTCAAGAAATCCGATCTTCTCGCCGCCTGTGTAGCCGTCTACAGTTGAGATCCGGGGGCGGCTCCCCTGAAGGAAATATATGATTGCTACTGCCGCCATGACGAGGATGAGCAGGACAAGCCCGATGATCTTCTTTTTCATTTGTTGTTTTCCCGTCCTTTCTTTTTCTCAGGTTCCGTATATCCTTCTGAGCGAAGCGTCTGCCGGAGCAGGTTCAGATCCGCTTCCATGTCCATCAGTTCGTTCTGCATGAGCTTTTCAAACTGCATGCCAAATGCCGCCTTCAGAGTGGAGACGGATTCCCGGGTGCTGTGAAGGACTTTTGCAGTCTCACCGGTGGTAAGACCAGTGTCTTTCAGTTCGTTATAATGCTCCAGAACATTGGCGGCGGTCTCCTGATAATAGTCGATATACCGCCGTGCTGCTGTTATCTTTTCCGGATTGTCAGTCAGGTATTTCAGGATACTCTGAGCAGTCTTCAAGAGCTCTTCACATTCGGAGCGGAGGGGCTGCTCACGGATCCTGTCCACCGCTTTCTGCATACGGGTGAAATCGGATGAAGCCTCCTCCAGGCGTTCGCTCAGGAATGCGCCGTTTGTCAGTGATTCCAGATCCCTGCTGCCGATCTTCCGCACCGGCTTCAGGAGAAAGCTGAGGGCAAGATACAGGATGACGGTCAGGATCATGCAGAGAAGCAGATTCCATTTCAATCCGATAAATAAAATGAGGAAAAAGACCAGCGCCATAAGGAGAGAGAGGACGATACTTAGCGTCTCTTTCCGGTTGTCGTTTTTCATATGGATAAGTCCTTTCTGTCAGTTGTAACCTTTTACACTCCGGAAGGCTTCTGTCAGATCCTTTGTCCCGTCAAATACACGGGCGTCTGTTTCATCTGCAAGCTCTTCCAGCTGAGAGGGATCTGCATCCCCGAAAGTAATGGAGAATACAGGAATGTCACTGCCGTATTCCTGTACCGCATCCTGGAAGGTATGGTGATTGTTCCGGGACTGACCGTCCGTCATAAGGATGACAGCAGGGGTATATTCGCTGAGGTCATATCCGGCGGCAAGCCGGTATGCTTCCGCTGCCGCAGCGTATATATCTGTTCCGCCGCCCGGAGAGCAGGCTGAGATCTGGTCATAGAGAGTCTGCAGTGCAGTGTCTGAATCATCGGCAGCAGTGAAGACATCTACAACATCGCTGTTAAAGATTATGACAATATTTACCTCGCCTTCATTGGCCTGGAGAAAATTCTCGGCCGCGTTTTCCTGGATGAGGATCTGGCTCATGGCTTCCTTGAGCTGTTCTTCCCCCTCCCCCGACATACTGCCGGAGAAGTCCAGACAGTAGATATTGAGAGAAGGCTTCTTGAAGCTGGTCTGGTACATGTTGAGCGCGTCCATCAGGACGCCGGCCTCCGGCATCTGGATGGGAGAGAGGATCCGCTCTGTGTCAATGCCCCAGTCCGGATCGAATACATCTCTGTTCGCTTCTGAAACTCCGCTGGCGGTGATGCGGCGGCCTGTCGCCTCAATGGCCTGCTGGGTTTCCGGACTCAGAAGCTGCTCCTGAAACGCGAGGAAGGCGTCCTCTTTCCCGCTGTCTCCATGATCTACATAACCCAGGGGAGAATCAGCTATGGACAGCCCGTCATAAGGATATATGACCTGGAGGGGCTCTTCCCCGCGGGCGATAAGCTGCTGATTGGCATCAATGATCAGACATTCATAGTTGACCATGGCGTCATAATTACCATTCAGAAACAGGTCTTTTAGCCAGTCGGAGCTACCGGAACTGCGTTCCACACCGGACAGAAGATCACGGATCTGCGTGCGCAGCTGCTCGTTTTCCAGATCCTGAGCAGTGAGTCCTTCCTGTTTGCCAAGGAGGGCATAGAGAAAGCCGATATATGCGCTGGCGCCAGAGTTGGACTGGGTAGCGCTGGTCATGCAGAAGGTCATCTGCCCGTTCTGGATCACTGTCAGGATATCCTTTACGGACACGTCGCCTTCTGTAAAGCCGAGATCACGTGCCAGGCTCTGGCGGATTCCGAATACAACCGGTGTGATGGAGATAGACTGACTGTGCTTGATCAGATGATGATCGTCACCCATGGACACCCAGATGCTGCTTGCAGGCCAGACTGCGTCATAGTCTTCCGCACCGCCCTGGAGTTCTCTCATAATATCAACGGATCCTTTATAATCCATTTCAACACGTACTCCGGCCTGAGCCGCACAGTCAGAGATGATGTCCTCCAGCTCCTGATTCTCCGACCCGGACAGGATGCGGATGATGGTTCCGCTGTTCCCTGCGGAAAAAGCAGAGTCATCCGGCTGTTCAGAAGTGCCTGGTGAGATACTGCATCCGGCAGCAGTCAGGAGAACAGAAAAGATCAGCAGAAATACGGTGAATTTTTTCTTCATGTCAAATTTCCCCCTTTTCTTTCTATTCTCTCGTAATTTTTCGTTTTCTGCTATCTGCGGATTGAAAAATACAGGTAAAATACAGGTTAAATCTGCGGTCTGTGAAAAGAATTTTTTCATTAGGGAAAGCAGAGGTAAAAAAGGATAGAGAAAGGGGAGGAAAGGTCCCCCTTCTCTATCCTTTGTTTATCTTCATACGTTTTATGACTTTCAGTCTGGTAAACTCTTCTCTGTCTTTTTCCTCCAGTGCATTTGTAATAGTATACACAAGAGAAGAGTACATGGGAATTGTGATATTCTGAAGGGCGTTGGCCCTTTTCTGCGTTTTCTTGATATTGCTTGCCAGACGGTATGCCGCGTTTTCCACCATGGAAAGCTTGATCGTCAGGTCCTTTACCTTCCGGAACGCCTCGCGGGCCTTGTCAATGGACTCTTGAGTGGTGCTGAAGGAATAAGTGGGCCTTCCGGCATCCGGCACATACTTTACATGGGGGATCTCGGTCCCCATGATGCTCCGGGTCTGGATCGTAATGGAATTCTCAATGGGAACCGTATATGCCAGCAATTCTACCATGCTGATCCCATGTTCAATGTTCGCCCTCTGGAGACACTGATACGCATAGGTAAATGTGGTGTCGATTTCCTCCTGTATCGTACGGGCTTCATCAATCAGATCCATCAGTTCCCGAATCAGGATATTCCTTTTTTTGTCCATAAGGTCATATCCCTGTTTTGCCAGGGCAAGAGAATTCTTGGCCAGCATCAGGTTGCCTTTGGTTGGAAATGTACGTGGATCCATGAAATCCCTCCTTTAATCATAGCTGGGAGCTTTTGCCCCCAACATCATATTATTCCGTCGGCGTCGGTTTGTAATACTTATCCAGGATCTTCGTATCTACACGGTCAAGCTCTTCTCTCGGCAGCATGCCGAGCAGCTCCCAGCCCAGATCGAGAGTCTCTTCCATGCTGCGGTTCTCTTCCGGTCCCTGGCCGATGTAGCGCTGTTCGAACTCTTTTCCGAATTCCAGATATTTCTTATCGATTGGGGAGAGCTCATCTTCACCGATAACGGAAGCCAGGTTCCTTGCATCGCCTACTTTCGCATAAGCTGAGAAAAGCTGGTTTGCCAGGTCCTGATGATCCTCTCTTGTATATCCTTCGCCGATGCCGTCCTTCATCAGACGGGACAGGGAGGGGAGGATATTAATAGGCGGGTAGATTGACTGCCCGTGGAGCGGGCGGTCCAGAACAATCTGCCCTTCTGTAATATACCCGGTCAGGTCAGGAATCGGGTGAGTGATATCATCGTTGGGCATGGTCAGGATAGGCAGCTGTGTCACAGAGCCGTCCACCCCTTGCACGATGCCGGCACGCTCATAGATGGTAGCCAGTTCGCTGTACAGATATCCCGGGAATCCCTTTCGGCTGGGAATCTCTCCTTTGGAGGAGGAAACCTCACGCATGGCTTCGGCAAATGAGGTCATGTCCGTAAGGATAACCAGGATATGCATATGCTGTTCAAAAGCCAGGTATTCCGCCACGGTCAGCGCTACCTTTGGTGTGATCAGACGCTCTACTACCGGGTCGTTTGCCAGGTTCAGGAACATGGCTACATGGTCTGCAACGCCGCTTTCCTCGAAGGTATGGCGGAAGAAATCTGCCACGTCATGTTTGACGCCCATAGCGGCAAATACAATGGCAAACTGTTCGTCAGAACCGTCTCCCAGAGACGCCTGCTTCACGATCTGAGCCGCCAGCTGGTCGTGGGGAAGTCCGTTCCCGGAGAAGATGGGAAGCTTCTGCCCGCGGATCAGGGTGGTGAGCCCGTCTATTGCCGAGATTCCTGTGTGGATATAGTTTCGCGGATATTCCCTGCGCACCGGGTTCAGGGGCAGGCCGTTTACATCACGCTTCAATGAGGACACAATAGGACCAAGGTCGTCAATGGGCTGTCCGATCCCGTTGAAAGTCCTGCCAAGCATATCCGGGGAAAGTGCGATTTCCATGGGATGCCCGGTCAGTTTTGTATGGGTATTCTTCAGGGACATATTTTCAGAGCCTTCAAATACCTGGATGACAGCACGGTCTTCATAAATCTCTACGATACGTCCGATCTTCCGTTCCGTGCCGTCTACGACAAATTCCACGATCTCATCATAAAAGGCGTCCTGAACGCCCTCCAGCGCGATCAGAGGGCCGTTAATACTGCTTAAGCCTAAATATTCAATTGACATAGATCAATTCCCTCCTTACGCATTTTTCTCCAGCACACGCTGATAGAATGCATCAATATCCCGATGATACTGGGCGAACATCTCCAGCCGGTCATTTGGCACATCGTATTTGATGGCAATGATCTGGTCAAAGATGTTTTCCGCTTTCAGAACGGACATGGGGTGTCCCATGGTGACCAGCGTACGTGCCTGTTTATACAGATACAGGATAGTGTCCATCATCAGGAACTGCTTCTCCATGGTAACGCAGGTATCGTCCTTGTGGAATGCGTTCTGCTGCAGAAAACCAAGGCGGATCACGCGGGCGATCTCAAGAACAAGCTTCTGGTCATCGGGAAGAACGTCGCTTCCGATCAGCTTGACGATCTCCAGCAGGCTGCTCTCCTGGTTCAGAAGGGCCATCAGCCGGTTGCGGTAGTCCACGAACTGAGGGGATACATTGTCCTGATACCAGGGACTTAAGTCGTTCAGATACTCACTGTAGCTGGTCAGCCAGTGGATCGCCGGGAAATGCCTGGAATATGCCAGACTCTTATCCAGTCCCCAGAAGCAGCGGACGAAACGCTTGGTATTCTGTGTGACAGGCTCGGAGAAATCGCCTCCCTGTGGGGAGACAGCTCCGATTATGGTAACGGAACCATCGGTTCCGTTTAAATTGTGCATCATTCCTGCTCTCTCGTAGAATGCCGACAGGCGGGAAGCCAGGTACGCCGGGAATCCTTCCTCGGCGGGCATCTCTTCAAGTCGTCCGGACAGCTCACGGAGGGCCTCTGCCCATCTGGATGTGGAATCCGCCATGATAGCAACATCGTATCCCATATCCCGGTAGTACTCCGCCAGAGTCAGCCCGGTGTAGATACTTGCCTCGCGGGCAGCCACAGGCATGTTGGATGTGTTGGCGATCAGGGTGGTCCGGTCCATCAGCGGATTGCCGGTACGCGGGTCGGTCAGTTCACCGAACTCTTCCAGTACCTGGGTCATCTCGTTTCCACGTTCCCCGCATCCGATATAGATGATAATATCCGCATCGGCCCACTTGGCGATCTGATGCTGTGTCATAGTCTTCCCTGTTCCGAATCCGCCCGGGATTGCAGCTGTGCCCCCTTTGGCAATGGGGAACATTGTATCGATGATACGCTGTCCGGTGATCAGCGGCACGGAAGCCGGAAAGCGGTGATGGGTCGGACGTGGGGTCCGGATGGGCCAGTGCTGCGTCATGGTCAGTTCCTTTGCAGAGCCGTTTGAGAGCTCCAGTGTGACGAGAACCTGGTCAATGGTATAGTCGCCGTCCGGAACAACGTCCGTGACAGTTCCCTCGATATCCGGCGGAACCATGCATTTATGAACTATGGCGTGTGTTTCGGGCACTTCGGCAATAATATCGCCGCCGTGGAGATACTGTCCCTTTTCTACTGTGATATGTGTTGTCCATTTCTTTTCTCTGTCCAGAGAATCTACACTGATACCTCTGGTGATAAATGCGCCTGCAGAATCGGCAATCCGCTCCAGAGGGCGCTCGATCCCGTCGAAGATATTATTCAGGATACCGGGGGCAAGAGTTACGGAGACAGCGTTTCCGCTCGCTACTACTTCCTCGCCGGGGCGCAGCCCTGTAGTTTCTTCATATACCTGGACTGTAGTCAGGTCCTTGTCCAGGGCAATGACTTCACCTACCAGCTTCTGTTTGCCCACATAGACCATCTCGGACATGCGGAACCCTGTGTTGCCTTTCAGGTAAATGACGGGGCCGTTGATTCCATAGATTGTGCCGGTCTTAAGCAATGCCGTCACCTCCTAAAAACATAAATTTGTCATATTCATTGCGCAGCTGGGTCTTGAAAGAATTATCCATCAGGATATTCCGGTTCCGGATCACTGCCCGGACGCCGCCGATGAAATCCTCTGCACTTATGGTAAGGCGGACCCTGGCTGCGTCTTCCAGATCCCCTCTGCGGCTTTCATCTGTCGGGTTAATATAGATGGTAACAGGGTCTGTCCCGGCATAGCGGACAGCCTGGCGGATACATTTCAGAAGGAAATCGTTGTATGCATCCGTTTTCATATAATCCTGAACAAGGCTCAACGCCTCTTCAAATACTTTGTCTTTCAGCTCCTGCTGGACCTTGCCCCGCTGACGCTTGATCTCCAGCTGAGATTTGGCGGCAGCCTGGTTCAGAGACAGCCTGGCATTAGTCGTCTCAGCCTTGATCCTTGTCTCGGCCTGGCGTCTGGCCTCTGCCTTATGGTCTTCGAAGACTTTCTCAAGAGCTTCGCGGTGAGAATCAATTATGGCATTGCCTTCCGCACGGGCCTGCTCCATGGATGTGGTCTGCAGGTGTGAGAATTTTTCTTCCAGAGTCAAGAGGAATCCCTCCTTGTCATTGTTTTGGTATGAGTTATGCCCATGTTTGAAACCAGGGCATACGCTGTGCTGTGTCTGTTATCGGAACCGTGGCTGAAGTCCGGTCATACTTGAACTATAGCTTGAGACCGATGGCTTCTGTGATATAGGATGTGATAAAGTCCTTCTTCCGTCCGGTTCCGTGACGGTCCGGGATCTCAACCAGAAGGGGCATCTTCCGCTCAAGGCGGAAGGTGTCGATGATGTCCGGGAACTCCTGTCCGAATTTTTCGGTCAGGAGGACGATACCTACGTTTTTGTCTGTGAGGACATCCTCCAGAGCTTTCCGGAGTTCCTCACGCTCATGGACAACAACTCCGTCCACGCCTGCCAGGCGCATTCCTGTGTAAGTATCCACGTTATCACTGATGAGAAACATTTTCATGATCATGTCACCTCTGTTTTATTAAAGGTTTCCTAATATCATGAAGGAGATGATCAGACCGTAGAGGCAGACACCTTCGGCAAGTCCTACGAAGATCAGAGACTTACCGAGGATGCTGGAGTCCTCGCTGAGGGCTCCAAGTGCTGCGCTTGCTGCGCTTGCTACGGCGATACCTCCGCCGATACAGGAGAGACCGGTTACAAGAGCTGCTGCGATGTAGCCAAGTCCTTCTGCCAGACCTGCGCTGGATGAAGCAGCCTCAGCAGCCTGTACGTCCGGGCCGCCCAGCATCATGATAGACGCCAGGGCAAAGGCTCCGAAGAAGAAGAAAGCGTTGACTCCGATGGTGCGTTTGTAGCGTTTCTTGTTTTTCTCTCCGATCAGGTAGTATCCGAAAGGAATGATAATGCTTAAGATCAGTGCGACGATAAAAATGATTTTGGTTGCTAATGTCATGGTAGAATCCTCCTACTTTTTATTCGTTTTCTTTTTGGTATATGGATCAAATGCACGGCCGCTGCCTTTGTAGAAGCGGCTGAACATTTCATAGTACTCCAGACGAAGGACCTGGATGCCGACGATCAGTCCCTCGAATCCGCATACGAACAGGTTGCCGAATATCACGCCAAGCCAGTTTGGAGTGCCGCTTTCCGCCCCTGCCAGCTGCAGGACTACTTCCATGATAGCCGCGTGGCTGACGGCGAATGCGCCGATACGGATAAAGGAGATGGTGTTGGAGAAGTAACTCAGCAGCGTCTCAAACATCTCGAAAAATCCCTGTACCAGGAACATGGCTTTGCTTTCCTCCATCTTATCAGAGCGTTTCTGAATGATCTTCGTCAGAGGCTCCTTGAAAAGAATCAGAAGCAGCGGTACGCCGAACATGATAGCCATCACGATCCCAGCTGGAAGCGGATTGCCTGTCATGAACAGGACGATAGTAATTACAACTGCCGCATAGAAAATAAGTCCTGCCACGCCATTGGCGTCAAACCATGCGCTGCCTATATCCCTGTCCCTGAAGGCATTGATAATATGGAGCACCATGGCTACCATGATGAGCAGCATACCGAAGGCAACGGCAACGATGAACACGGTGTTCAGCTTGCCCAGGAACGGAAGCGTGGTCATATGGTCGATAGGCCGGATCCACAGCGCAGGGATCACATCTTCGAATCCGAAGATACTTCCGAAAAGGAATCCAAATATAGTGGAAAAGAGTCCTGCTGTTGAGATAATACCCGCCAGAGGCGCCTTCTTAAAATGGTAGATCAGCGCGCCGCCGATCAGGAGCAGAAGTCCCTGCCCCACATCGCCGAACATGGCTCCGAAGATAAAGGAGTAAGTCAGACCTACAAATACGGTGGGATCCATCTCATTGTGGGCGGGGAGGCCGTACATCTGGACGAACATCTCAAATGGTTTGAAGATCTTCGGGTTCTCCAGCTTGGTGGGAGGCTCTCCGAAGTAGGCATCGTGGTCATCTTCCACTACAACAAATACCTTGTCATCGTCCTTTACCTCTTCCAGGAATTTTGTTACATCGTCTTCAGCCATCCAGCCGCAGAGGATATAGTAATCCTCCTGATTGTCTTCCATGCGCGCTGCAAGTTTCCGGACGTCGAAATTGTTGCACAGTTCTTCCAGACGGTTCTTCGCAGCTACAAGCTGTGGGGCACGGTCAGAGAGCATCTCGCCTGCCTGCTTATCCAGGTCGTTGATCTCCAGATTCACCCGCGCGATCTCACGCTCCAGCGACTGATAGGCGTAGGCAGGAGTGCCTTCAAATTCGTCCTTCAGCTCGATCCTCTCGAAGTGGAGAGAGCGGAAGACCGCATCTACCTTCTGTGTCTCCGCAGGGGAAACAAAATAGGCTCCGTAGACAAAACTCTCATCACGTTCGCCTTCTACGAAGATAGCGCCCAGATCATCCATCAGATATTTCTGCATTTTCTGGTAAAATTCCACAGCAATGCGGCCGAAACGATATGTGATGTAGTGGTAATGCAGAACTTTGTGGAGGTCGCAGTCAAGGGGCCGGAAAGGCGCGATGATAAGCTGCTTTGCACGAAGCTCTTCGGTCTTTTTCTTTAACTTTTCCTTTTTCTCCTGAAGTGTCTGGTAGTCTTCATTTGCCTTGCGGACAACTTCAAACATATCGTCAAGGCCAAGCGCGGCATCAGGAGTCACATCATCAGCATTCGGAAGATATCCTACGAACTCGGCTGCTTTATTCAGAGCATCCCGGTAGGGGTTGATCTCCACGAATGGTCTTAAGTTGTCTACGGTCTTCAGTTCGGACAGGGCGGACTCAAGCTGTATCTCATAGCGAGAGAGATACAGATCTGTCACACGGTCAATGTCGTTCCTGGGACCGGAGATATTGATGAATTTCATTTTTACGATCATCGTGTTCTACCTCCAACGTACGCCAGCGTCTCGCCGGGAGTCAGACTGTAACGTATGCATTCCATGGCGGTCGTCAGCTTTTTCAGTTCTTCTTCTTTTAGGAAGAGGTATGTGTTGACCGCAGCGATCGAGTAGGGATTGCGCCGCCGGTCTATAGTGTACAGATGATGCAGACAGTCCGCATACATCTGTTCTATCGTCAGATCCTTCCGGAAATTGTAATGGCGGGAATAGGTAGTACGGCTTACCACAGCATAGAACTCGTCCAGTCCCGGCGCTTCTACCATTTCCTTCACAAGATCTGTCGAAATCTTATAATGGATCGGGATTAGCAGCAGATAAATATCCGCCGGCTTCATATTATAATATTTCTTGGCCCGATAGATCCACTGCATGTTCAGCAGATCGATCTTGGAACCGCAGTCCCGCTTGAAAAGTTCGAGATCATCCTTATTCAGGATCTTTTTCTGCTGACGCCAGACTGATGTAAAATAGTACAGATCCAGAGTCAGGTCATAGTCATAAAGAGTTACATTCTGAGTATCCTTCAGTTTTTTCAGCGGTGCGTAATACTCGGTGCCCTTCAGGTTCTCGATCAGCTCGTCGGTGGTCCTGGAGGTGATCAGCTTCTCGATGGATATCTGAGAGTACCGGTCGAAAAAGGCCTTCTTATAATTCAGGTCAAAGGGCTGCCGGTAACGGTTGATCACGATCCTCAGACAGTAATTGATCAGATCGATCTCAAAGGACTTCAGGATCAGCTTCATGAACCGGCGCTGCTTCTGCCCGCAGAAGCGGTAAATCTTTGTATAGTCATGGTACAGTGACTGGATCAGGACCTTCTCTATATTTCCCCGGTGGATCTGATCATCCTCAAGTGTGTTCAGAACGTCGGCATAAGCGGTGTTCCGCTTGAGATAATCTACGATCTCGGGGACGCTGCCAAGAGCAGCGATGGCTTCAAACTGCTCCGGGCTGAGCAGCTTGCCCTCCATAGCGCGGATCTTGGTCACGATCCCGCTGTAAGCAAGTAAGTTTCCCATAGGCTACACCTCGGTGATACGTCTCAATATTTCCCTGGCGTATTCAGTATGCTTTTCTTCATATTCTTTTCGCAGAGCTTCGATAGACGCTGTGTTCTCATCGCTCTGAGTGTCCAGCACCCGGGAGGTGTCCTTCTCCAGCTTACCGCGGATCTCCCGGATGCGGGCCTGAGTATCCGCTTCCAGAGCTGCATCAAAGTCTCTGCGCTTTTTATCATATTCATTGTCAAGAGCAGTTTTCTGATCTTCAGCATGCGCTACGATCGCTGATGCGGCATCTTCGATTTCCGTCAATTTGTTTATAATAGAGTCCATATAGCGCCTCCTGTTTGTGAGAAAATTATAATATACTATATCATAACACCTTTTATGGAAAATGCAAGTTAAGAATCGTTAAGATTGGGGACGCAGCAAAATGCGATTTTGCTACGTCCCCAATCGAGATTCAGGGTGTCCCAAATTGAGTTTTGACCTGTCCCTTTTTGCGTGGTATGATAGAAACGTCCGGTCGGCAGGCCGCAGTGGAACGAAGAACGCAGGGATTCGGAGATGGATTTTGTCATCTCAGGCTGGCATGAATCCTGCGCTAAGACTTGTGAGTAAGTCTTGAATAATGATATATATACGCAAAATGGGAGGATTATACATGCGTCTTAGAAATATACCAAGAGCAGAGGGGACTGTTCAGGCACACAAAACAGTGATAAAGCGCCCGGAGGATCAGAAGGGATGCTGGAGACAGGTGTTCGGAAACAAGAATCCGGTCTATATTGAGATTGGAATGGGGAAAGGCCAGTTTATCCTGAATATGGCGGCAAAATATCCGGATATTAATTTTGTCGGGATCGAACGTTATACCAGCGTGCTGCTGCGGGCGGTTGAAAAGTTTGATACAGATGAGTTTAAGGAACTGAACAATGTAAGATTTATCTGTATGGATGCAAGAAATGTGGAGGATGTCTTTGCGCCGGGAGAGGTGGAGCGGATCTACCTTAACTTTTCCGATCCGTGGCCCAAGGCACGACATGCAAGGAGAAGACTGACATCCACAGAATTCCTGGAACGGTATGAGAAAGTACTGGCTGACGGAGGCCGTGTGGAGTTCAAGACGGACAATACGGAGCTTTTTAATTTCTCACTGGAGCAGGTAAAGGAAGCCGGCTGGACACTGGAGAACTTTACCTATGACCTGCATCATAATGAAGAGATGAACCAGGATAATATCATGACAGAGTATGAAGAAAAGTTTTCGAAAAAGGGAAATCCGACCAATAAACTGATCGCAGTCAGAAAATAGCAGTTTATGTCTGAAACATTTTTCTCCCTGTGCATATATTATCAGAAAGAGACCGGAGCAGAGCCTGGTCCTCTCCGGAGGAAAATGGAAAATGAGAAAATGCTGGAAGTCATGTCTGCGGCAGATCTTTTACTGCAATCCCCGTCTGAACAGGAAGCTGCTGTGTGTCAGCAGCTCCTTCGACGAGGTATGTAAGATCCTGAATACCGACGCTTGTCATGACAAAAACAGAAAAAAAGACAATTGCGGAAGAAAAAAATAAAAAAAGTACTTGCATTTACTCGAAAGCTGTTATATAATATCCCTTGCGTTGAGGAAAAACCTTACGAAACAAAAGAAGACGCGCGATTAGCTCAGCTGGCAGAGCACCTGACTCTTAATCAGGGTGTCCAGGGTTCGAACCCCTGATCGCGCACTTAAAATCGCTGTTTTTGCGGACACTGTGAGCCGCGGGGACGGCGGTTTTTTTGCGTGATGCAATTGAGCAACGCAAGGACAAGGAGAAATAACCAGGGGGATGCTTGCATTTCCCTGGTTATTTCTCCTTGTCCTTATGTGGCGAAAGCCACGACCGAGATGGAGCGGAGCGGAATCGAGGTGCGTTGCGAAGTATATGTGGCGAAAGCCACGACTCAAATGTGAATCCTCTGTGAAAATACAGTGAAATCACAGGCGCCGGAAAATTATTTATGTTATACTTCTCAACAGCATAGCTGTCAGGATAAATCGACGCTCATCCGAGGAAGACGAAAAAAGACGAAAGAAGGAGAAAGAATGCCGCCGCAGAAGCGGCGGCTGCGGAAGCGGCGGCGTGGGCTGAAGCAGAAGCTCAGGCAGAGGAGGCTTCCGAAGAAAGCACATCCGGAAATCAGAATGCAGATACTGCGGATGTTTCCTCAAATGAATCTTCTTCAGGCAGCCAGACCAGCAGTGATGCAGGCAGCACTTCAGGGAACGGCTCCTCGGGCAGCAGTTCCTCGGGCAGCAGTTCCTCGAGCGGCAGCTCATATGGCACTAATACTTCTGCGGCACAGAAGATCGTAGCAGCTGCCTATAGTCAGCTGGGCGTGCCGTACGTGTATGGCGGCACTACTGCGGGAGTAGGACTGGATTGCTCCGGTCTGGTCCAGCATTGTTATGCGGCAGCGGGAATCTCTTTGCCGAGGACTTCGGCAGCGCAGGGCGGCTCTGGAATTGCCGTCACGGATCCGCAGCCGGGAGATATTGTATGTTATAGTGGTCACGTGGGAATCTATATCGGTAATGGTCAGATGATCCATGCGCCCCAGACTGGCGATGTTGTTAAGATTTCGGATGTATACGGATCACCCTGGTACAGAAGATGCTGGTAGTATGAAGATTAAAAGATAAAGCTTAGAAGATAAAGATTAAAAGATAAAGCGGAAGAACCTGAGCAAAGAGATCTGGAACTTTTGTATAGAATTCCGGGCGGTCAGGTCTTCCGCTTTTTTCACAGGATGGTTTACAAAGCCTGGCTGCGGGAGAGGATACGCTCTGTAAGCTGTATATAATGTTTGTACAGTATGCCGAACCGATGGATATATCCGTCCTGCCAGGGCTTTGATCTTCCGCAGAAATGCAGTATCGCTGTCCTCGCCATGACCTGATCCATATTGCAGACGCCGGTGCTGCGGAGCAGATAGTTGTTGTAATTGCGGGCATCGTAGTTCCAGAGAAAATCATCGATTTCAAGAGTACGGCTGCCGTACATGGCGTTCAGCATATCCTGATCCGGAAGCAGCAGTTCTCCTGCATGTTCCTCAGCATATCGGAAAACATCCTCCGGTATGATCTCGTGCCTGCCCTGATCCAGATCCATCAGGAGGACGCCGGAGTTGAAGTAGGGATGATCTGTTCCCAGGCGGACCTGATTGATATTATTAGCCAGTTCGGTCTTGCCGGTGTGAGCCGCTGCGGCGAAAATATTGCCCTGCATATCTGTCTCCCAAAGCGGCCGGAGAGGATTGATGACCAGGGTGTCCGGGTCCAGGTACAGGATCCGGTGTACACTGTCCGGCAGAAGATGAGGCGCCAGAAGGCGGTAGTACATTTCCTGAGGATACTGCCGGGTAACAGGAGCGTTTTCAAAATAAGAGGGGTCGATCTTCAGAGGGGAAAACTGGAAGCCGAATAATCCGCACTGTTTATCTGTCTTATCCAGCCAGGAGTCGGAAATACCGCTGTGTATCAGCCATATTTCAAAGGATTCTCCGGGATTATTTATACGAAGAGAAGTCAGCAGAACCTGAAGCCGGGGCATATAATTGTCATCCAGGGTTACCAGCAGATTTATCTTATTATCCATCTTTATTATCCTCCATTTGATCAGAAATTGTTCCTGAGTAGGTTTATTTATCTGTGCTGATTGATGCAGAGCATAAATACATCGGCCGTTCTGCATTCTTCAGGAGCAAATAACAGACACTATTATATTACCAGTATATGTGAAGTTTACCAACTGATAAATGAAGAAACATGTAATTACATTTTGGAAAATCTGTCATAGAAAACAGGGGGACGGCGCCCCCCTGTCTGTGATCGATGATATGAAGCTGCTTTGTTAACGTCTCATAGAAACCGCTTCGATCAGGACTACGACACCGCCCAGCAGAAGATAAGCAGCGATAATGTAATTCATGGCCAGCGCTGTTGTAAACGGCAGAAGAAGAAAGATCACTGCCAGTATGATATCCAGAACTCCTCCCACTGTCAGGAATCCTGTGTGCTGCATCCGGAAATACCGGAGCCTTGAGCCGAAGGACAGCTTCTGCGCTCCGCTGAAGAGCAGCAGGAACGCCAGCATAAATGTGATCACTTCTACAGTCAGCGCCACGGGCATAAACAGGAGCATGATACCGACCAGTATGTTGAGGATCCCTGTGACCAGCAGCATACTGTCACGGAAATAGTACGTCATAGATCCATAGGAAACCAGATGGTATATGCCCATGATGATCATTGCCGCGGCAGCTACATACTGGATGAGCGCGAAGATCCGGATCGGGAATACTACCGTCAGTATGCCTGCGATGATCAGCAGAGTCGCAATGATAAAACAGGATATGCGGACTTTTCTCCTTCTTTTGTTCCAGCTGTCGATCATTTCCTGTACATAATCAAAATCAGAATCAAACCATCTCATATAAATGCCTCCCTGATAAATTGGAAACTGTAAATATTTTCATCATTTAGTTTCTCAGCAGGGGCTTCTAAAGAGCTCCCTTCTGATATTAAATAATATAGCTCGAATTGTTAGCAGAGTAAAGAGGTGAGTGCTAAAATAATTCTATCTTGACATCAGAGGTCAATATGTTTACTATAATATCCGGACATAAAGATAAAATTACATAAGATTGATGACAAGGGGAGCTTGTGGACAGGCTGAGAGGAAGTTGAGAACTTCGACCCACAACCTGATTTGGATAATGCCAACGTAGGGATGCGTTCTTAAATATTCTTAAATATAGGAAAGTCTTTTGCCTTCTTGTTTTCAGTCTTGAGAATGGGAGGTATTTTTTATGTTTGATTTTCTTGTAAACAGTGAGGGAAGCCTTACGGCAGCCGGATATGCGGTGTGTGTACTCGTGGGGGTAATCCTGTTTGTGGCGGCTCTTGCCTTTGCCGGAAAGGTTTCTGAGAAGAAAAAGATGGGAACCAAGCAGCTTGTGTTCTGCGCAGTTGCCATGGCGTTGGCATTCATTAGTTCATATCTGAAGATCTTTGAGATGCCCTGGGGCGGAAGTGTTACTCTCTGCAGTATGCTCTTCATCGTGCTTGTGGCAAACTGGTACGGCCCCAAGACGGGGATCATGGTAGGTCTTGCCTACGGGATCCTTCAGTTTCTTCAGGAGCCTTTTGTGCTGTCGTTCTTCCAGGTGTGCTGCGATTATGTGCTGGCTTTCGCGGCACTGGGACTGGCGGGCTTTTTCGCAAAAAGCAAACATGGTCTGGTAAAAGGCTATATCGTGGCAGTGATCGTCAGAGGCGCATTCCATGCTCTGGGCGGATATCTCTACTGGATGGACTATATGCCGGATAACTTTCCGCAGGCGCTGAGAAGTCTGTACCCAATCCTGTATAATTACAGCTATCTGCTGGTTGAGGCAGTGATCACGGTTATTATCATCACTCTTCCGCCGGTGGAGGCTGGGCTTGCCAGAGTAAAAAGGATGGCGCTGGAGTAAAGCAGGATCCGTGCCGTGTATGTGTTATCTTCTTGTGTAAGATCAGATGAATACAGGTCGTGTTTCAGAAAGGCGGGATTGTATGCAGCTGCAGGAATTATATGAGAAAATCGGTCTTGAGCCGGAAGTGAAGGAAAAGCTGGGTGAGATAAGTGGTAAAGTCTCGCTCAGTCAGTGGGAAACTTATCTGAAAGGTATGTCAGATCCGGAAACAGCGGAGGCGTCCTATCAGGAGTTAAGCGCTGCCCTGCCCGAGGATCCGGGAAACTTTGTCATGCTGTACTGTCAGCTGGAATGTGTCCGGAGGGCGGCGGACAGATATGCAGACAAGGAAATACCGGAAAGCATATTTATCGATACGATGAAATGCTTTTCCAGATTCATTGACGAGTGTAAAAGAAAAAACGGACAGGCATATTTTGACAGAGGATGGTGGACTTACCGCCAGATAAGCATGAGCCTGTTCCGTATCGGCGAACTGGAGTATGAACTGCAGCCCTTTAATGACAAAAACGCTATCGGGATCCATATTCCCTCAGACGCAGATCTGACGCCTTCGAAAGTGGATCTTTCGATGAAAGAGGCAGTGGGATTTATGGAAAAATATTATCCTGATCCGGTACGCGGCAGATTTATATGCGAGTCATGGCTTTTGTCTCCTGTGCTGAAAGAGCTATTGCCAGAGAACTCAAAGATCCTGGCATTTCAGAACCGTTTCGAGATTATTTATGAAAACAGGGAGGACAGAGATTATATCGAATGGGTGTTCCAGGCGCCGCCGGGTACGGAGATCCGGCAGCTGCCGGAGAAGACCAGCCTGCAGAGAAATGTGAAGCGACTCCTTCTGGAAGGGGGAAATGTGGGGGCAGCCTGCGGGATCATCGGGATCAGCGGGGAGAATAAAGCTTAAATTTTTATGGTATGTGAATATGAAACTACGGTTAAAATAATTATTCGACCGGAAGCATGATCTTCAGGTGGAAAGCATGGTTATTGGCGGATGCTGTCAGGCATCCGCCATATTTTTCTGCGATCATCCGCATAGATTTCATGCCGAAACCGTGAAAATCATGGTTTCCTTTTGTTGTAACCGGAAGATCGTCTTCAAATTCAAGACTGCCGGAAAAAGCGTTTTCTACATGGATCATCAGGAGCTTTCCATGAGATTTTATATTAAGACTGATATTTCTCCGGCTGACGTCGGGCAATTGCCTGACGGCTTCAATGGCATTATCCAGTGCGTTCCCGAAGAGAGAGTATATATCCGTATCGGCGACAGAGCGGAGTTTTTCCCCTTCGATCATACAGGTCAGAGATATATCTGCTTTTTCGCAGATAAGGCTTTTTTCCGTCAGGATAACGTCCAGAGCCGGGATGCCGGTCCGGGCAACCGAGTCGTATATCCCAATCTCATTTTCAATTTCCTGGAGCGCAGCCCGATCCACTTCTCCCTGGCTGTTCCTTATCCTGCGGATCTGATATTTCAGATCGTGACATTTTAGATTGATCAGATTAATATTGTCTTTTGACATCTGGTACTGCTTTTTCTCCTCACTCAGCATGTGTGACATGATAGAGAGCTCGGTTTCCAGGTTTTTGTTAGATAGAATGGCAAGTTGAAGACAGAGGATAAAAATGCATGCCAGGAAATTATAAAATAACAGCAGAAGCCGATAGTCCGGCTGATAATTCTGCTGCAGAAGATTTCCCATGATCAGTCCGGAGAGGATATCCACAAATATGGCAATCAAAGATACGAGCAGCAGACTTTTTTTATGTATAGAGATTTTTCCATATCTTTTCAGATAGCTTCGAAGAAGGGTATAGCCACAGACAAAAACGACTGTAGAAGTGAGAAGCAAACCTGCATAATTTGGAACCGTGAAACCCAAAAAGCGGCAGATTTCCATAAAAAGCTCATTTACTGCGGATGAAAGCTGCTCCAGAGTATAGCCGCTTACAGAGCAGAAAAGCAGATTCCAGATATTTTCCTGATAACTGATCAACAGGCTTAACCATGCAAGAATGAAAAAAGATCCGTACATAAACATGCCATACAGTATATAGTCTGTATTGACTACAGGGAGAAAATAAGCGTATGCCAGGCACAGAATACAGCTGGAAATAATCCGAAAGACGCAATGTTCCCGTTTTTCAAGATAAAGATATAACATGTGCGACCCCAAAAGTACCTGGCACATAATGATCAGATTGGTAAAATGTATGTTCAGGATCATCAGATACTACCTCCAAGATATTCAGTAAGTGTTGTGTATACGGCCTTTTTTCTGGAGCGGCTGATAAAAAGTTCAGTGCCGTCGACAAGGATGACGGACACGCCTTTTAGCTCAGAAATATATTTCATATTGACCAGGCAGGAAATACTGATCCGTACAAATCCATACCCCTCCAGCCTATGTTCCATATTGTTCAGACTTTCTCTCGTGTGATATTCCTCATTCCCGGCATGAACAATGAGATCGTGATTCTGCACCTCGATATAGGAGACCAGAGCCGACGGGAGCATCCTGATCCCGCCGGAATAAGGAAGGGAGAGAGTGATATCCTTCCTCATCTCAAGGATCCGGATGGCCTTATCCATCTTCATACTGAACTGCGGATAGCTGACCGGTTTTATGACAAAATCAAGAGCATTCACTTCATATCCATTTACTGCATACTGTGCCATACTTGTGATAAAAATGATACATACTGATGAATCTGTCCTGCGTACTTCTCTTGCGGCATCCATGCCGTTCATACCAGGCAGGCGGATGTCCATTAAAAGCAGGTCGCAGTGTGATCTGTATTCTGCCAGAAAGTCCTCCGCATTATTGTATGAGGCTACATTTATCTCCATATGCCGCTGTTCAAAATAATGATGGATGAAATGTTCCAGCCGCTCTGCGGTTCCGGGATCATCCTCCACAAAGATCAGGCGTATCATAAGTATTTCCCCCATTCCTTCTATCACCATTTTAACAGACGATCTACATAAAATCCACCTCCGCAGCTGCCGACTGCGTCATCAGGATGACCGACTGCGTCACAGAAGTTGAGATCTGGAAAAGAATCCGTTATCTTCATGTCAACACGAAAATAAGGAGGAGAAAGATGGAAAAGAAACTGAAAATGAGTGGACGAACATTTCGCAGGATATGGATCCCGATCCTGGCAGTCATTGTCATCATCGCAATGGGACTGAATATTGCGGCGAATATTTTTGCGGATTCCCTGGACACCTATCTGGGGCGGGGAGAGAGAAAAGTTGCTGAGAACGCAGGGCTGACAGCAGAAGATGCAGCATATTATGAACAGAAATATGCAGATACAAACGCTGAGAACGGCTCTGTTGCTAATGGTCTGAAAGTGTCAAAAAGGATCACGGATGAGGGCGAGGTGCTGATGAAAAATGATGGTACACTGCCTCTTAGTGAAGGGGCGGATGTGACGGTGTTCGGCTACCGCTACCTCTCACCTGTATATGGCGGCACCGGATCCGGAAACGTTGACGCGTCAAAGGACTATGTGACTACAGCGGAAGAAGCTATGGCAAAATATTTCAATGTGAACAGCGCGACAGTGGACGCAATGAACGGCGCTGCACCGCAGGAGCTTACATCGGACGGCATTAGTAATGCTCAGGCTGACGAATCCGGAAAGGGATTCTCCGGAGCTACGACAAGCATCTTTGAGTATGATCCTTCTATTTATGCGGGGACAGAGGAGTCCTGCGAAGGAACAACCGGAGTGGTATTCATTGGAAGGACCGGAGGCGAAGGAGGAAATCTTCAGCAGACTGCTTATGCAGACGGAACACCTCACGAGCTGGCTCTTTCGGAAAATGAAAAGGATACGATCCGTTTCGCAAAAGAAAACTGTGAAAATGTGATCGCGGTGATCAATTCGTCTAATGTAATGGAACTAGGAGAGCTGATGTCAGGGGATCTGGAAGTCAACGGTATTATCTGGATCGGAGGCCCGGGCGCTACTGGACTGGATTCTCTTGCGGATATCATGGCAGGAGAGGTCAATCCTTCCGGAAGGACTGCCGATATCTGGGATGCGGACCTGACGAAGAATCCTACCTATGTGAACTTTGGTGAGGACAGAACCTACACGAACACAGCGGATATTGATATTGCAACTAATTATAAAGGCTTATATTTTGTAGAATATGAAGAAGGAGTATATTACGGATACCGTTATTATGAGACCGGTTCCGATCTGGGGTATCTTGATTATGAGGACAGTGTGGTATTCCCCTTTGGATACGGGCTTTCTTATACTACATTTGAGCAGCGTCTGACATCAGTCGAGCAGTCGGACGGTCAGATCACATTCACTGTAGAGGTAGAGAATACTGGAGATGTAGACGGAAAGGAAACAGTGCAGATCTATTACAATCCACCGTATACGGATCTGGATATAGAGAATAAGATTGAAAAGCCAACGAAGAATCTTCTGGCATTTGATAAAGTAGAGGTAAAAGCGGGAGAGACTGAGACGGTTACTCTTACAGTATCGGAAGAAGATATGGCTTCCTACAGCTATATGCATGACAATGGGGACGGAACTCAGGGATGCTGGATGCTGGAAGCGGGAGACTATGGAATTATCCTCGGGAAAAACAGCCATGAAGCATGGGCGGAGGATACGGTAAATATTCCGGAAACGATCTGGTATACAAATGATAATCCTAGACAGAGCGAGATTGACGCCCAGTCTGCAATGGACGAGGATGGAAATATGCTGGATTACCCGGCTAAAGCAGAGGCTGATCCGGATGCGGAGTATATTGCCGCGACCAATCAGTTCTCTGAAGTAACAGAGTATATGAATGAGGAGACAGTCATGCTGTCCCGCAGCGACTGGGAAGGCACACAGCCCACCAGACCGGAGGATAAAGCCCTTTCTGAGGAAAGACTGGCTGAGGCATCCAACTTTGATCCTGAAAACGATGAACTGCTGGGAGACCATGAAGGCAGCGCTGTATATACGGATGAGCTTGCAGCGGAAAATGAGGATAACGGGCTGACGCTGTCGGATCTTCGCGGAATGGACTATTATGATGAAAACTGGGATCTGCTCCTGGATCAGCTGGACTACAGCAGTGAGGAACTGAATACATTTCTTTATAACGCGGCTTTCCTGACGGGACAAATCAGCTCCATCGGGAAACCGGAGTCAGTAGACCATGATGGACCCCAGGGCTGGGGACTTACCGGAATGGACGGAGGACCGGATACCTGCGCTTACTGTTCAGAAGTAGTGGTGGCTTCCACCTGGAATGAAGATCTTGCCTATGACTATGGCGCTGCAATCGGACAGGAGGCCCTGACTATCGGTTATACAGGCTGGTATGGACCTGGAGTCAATCTTCACCGTACAGCGTTTAACGGAAGAAACTTTGAGTATTATTCCGAGGATGCCCTTTTGTCAGGAAAAATGGCGGCAGGATGCGTATCCGGCGCAGCGGAGCAGGGAGTAGTGTCTATCATGAAACATTTTGCTATGAATGAGTATGAAGGCCCATCCTGCAGTATGACTGTATGGGCAAATGAGCAGGCCATCAGAGAAGTTTACCTGAAAGCATTTGAAATCCCGGTGAAAGAGGCAAGGATGACGATCAACTATATTGCAGATGAAAACGGGACTATGGCGACAAAGACTATGCGGGCAACCATGGGCCTGATGGGCGCGGCCAACATGATCGGAACAAAATGGTGTTCGGCAAACTATCCTCTCCTTACAAATGTGTCCAGAGGAGAGTGGGGATACCAGGGAATGTTCTCTACGGATATGTTTCTTCAGTGCTCGCCAAACATTGATACAAAAGTATTCCGTGCGGGAAATAACCAGAAGATGTGGTATATGCCGCCGACAGAGACAATGGATCTTGACAATGCGACCAACCGTCAGGCAGTAAGAAATGCTGTAAAAAATATCAGTTATGCATATGTGAACAGCAATCTGATGCAGGGCGTTGCGCCTGGCTCATCCGTAGAATACGGCATGTCTCCTTGGATGATTGGACTTATTATTGGCGATGCTGCAGTTGTTGTCTTTGTACTGGCAATGATCGCTGTGATAATAAGAAGGGGCCGGGATGAGAAAGCACATCCGGAAAAGTATAGGGATGGCTGTATAGTTCACTAACTTCGGTAGTTGAACATCCAAAAACAGAGCTGTCTCTAAAACGTATTCTGCGGGGACGGAGGATACATCCGGGTTCCGCTCCAGGGGATAAGGAAAACTATAAAGTTCCGGGTACGGACTAAAAGCCAGCACAGGCGGCGGGCAACTCGCTTCGCTCAGACAATCCCTTCGCCTGTGCTAACGTCCGTACCCGGAACTTTAAGTTTTACTAATCTCCCTCCGAAGTCACCCGTCTACATCCTCCGCGCCAATTTGTGAACTGTTCAGTTGTTCCCGGCATCCAGCTGTCAAGGCGGTGTGTTGTCACGAAGGCCCGTAGCAGAGCGCCGGCACTTAGGCCGCGTCCTTTGCGGCCTTACGTGTCCGCTGCGCTCATGCTCCGAGCGCAAGCGCGGCCGCCGGGACAACACACCGCCTTGACAGCGGCCTACCGGAAACAAATGAACTATACAGCCATTGTGAGGCCCTGTCTCTGGCATCTGTAATTAGAATATGCTAGAATGAGTAGAACAGAACAGCGGATCGGAGGGTGAGCGATGCCAGATAATGTTATATGCGGAAAAAATCATGATAAAAGTTCAGATATGGAAAGCGCCGGCCTTTTTGTCCTGAAGCACAAGGATCTGGATGTGGCTATGGTCCAGATGGATGTCATGACCGGGGCGTTGGAGACAGTGGTCGCTGTATATCTTCCGGAAGAGATGCCGCCCGGTATCCGCAGAGACGGCAGAAATCTCAGGGACTGGTGGAAACTGCGCGGCATCCCGGACTCCCGCGCAGGGTTCCGTCAGGTGCTGGACTGCCTGGATGAGCCTACAGGACAGTCACTGATGCTTGCTTCTTATGGGCTGAGTCTGACAGATCATTACTGGATGCAGCCGCTGGGGCAGGAACTGTACTGGAAGGATCTGAACTTTTATGACAATGATTTTTCCGATGATCTTGGAAATCTGCTGACAGATTCTGCTGAGGCGGGGGCAGAAGATAAGTATGAGCCTGTGAAAATATCTGTTTACTCGCCTGCCTCTTCGGTCAACGGCGATATGAAAAAGAAGTGGGTGATACGCGGCGGATCAAGATACCTGATGAAGGTAAGCACAGGCTGTTACGGGCAGCAGGCGGTTAATGAGTTTATTGCCGGCATGCTTCACAAAAGGCTTGGATGGACAAACTATGTAACGTATAAAGTGGAAAAGGTGCGGACAGCTGACGGAGAGGCTGTCGCTTCCCTCAGTCCCCTTTTTACATCTGCAAAGCTGGAATTTGTATCTGCCTATCAACTGCTTAAGGATCATAAGGTGCCGAATGAAAGCTCTTTGTTTCATAAATTGATAAGGCAGGCAGAGTTCTGGGGGGCAGATGCCGATATGGTAAGGAGACAGCTGGAGTATACGATACTTGTGGATTTTATTCTGTCAAATACAGACAGGCACCTGAACAATATGGGTTTTCTGTATGATTCGGAGGAACGCAGGATCGTCAAAATGGCTCCTGTCTTTGATTCGGGAAATTCCCTGTTCTTTGACAGAGAAGTGATTCCACATGGAGACAGTCTTCTGGATATCCGGGTGAACTCATTTTGTAAAAGGGAAGTGGATATGCTTCGATATGTGGAAGAAGATATGATATCAGAACTGAATCTGGACAAACTGGACGGCTTTTCTGATGAGGCATATAACTCTCTGATAAAATTTACATGCATGCCGGAGCAACGGGCACGTGAGATTGCTGAGACAATTGATGAGAAGATAGAGTATCTCAGGAAATTCTCTGCCGGGAAAAAGATCTGGAAACGGGTGAAGTACTGGTAGGGACAAAAGGAGGTGTCGGGATGACGGAGATGAGACAGGAAGGGGAAAAGCTTTATATAGGAAAGGAACCTCAGCTGATTGTCGACCTGAAGACCCAGGAGAACTATATCAGGACAGCTGACAGGATGATCGCCTATAGAACAGCTGTGGAACTCAGTCCGGATCTTCTGAGGGGAAAGCGGCCGAATGTGCTGGAGACTGCGCTGGACTATCATTACAACAAGGCATGCCGGATCGCAGAGGCGGTGGAGATCGCAGAAGCCTATCGGGAGAAGGCTAACACGACAGTCCGGGAGTTCCGGTGAAATACAACAGGAGAAGACTATGGAATATTCAGAGATAAAATATGTAAAAAATCCCGTATCACGTATCTTCTACGGGACCGCATCGGAGCCGTTTATGAGTGGAAAGGACGGCACAGAGCTTTTTGACGCTGTCTATGCTATGGGAATCAATGCCTTTGATACGGCCAGGGTATACCAGGGGGCGGAAAAGTCGCTGGGCAGCTGGATTGAAAAAAGGGGAATCCGGGATAAAGTAGTGATCCTTTCAAAATGCGGGCACCCCACGCCGCTTGGCAGAAAACGGGTGAATGAGAAGGCTATGCGAAAAGATTTTGAGACGTCTTCCAGATATCTCAGGACAGACTATATCGATATCTATCTTCTCCACCGGGATGATCCGGATGTGGATGTGGGGGAAATCGTCGAGATCTTTAACGCCATGCACGCGGAGGGGAAGATCGGTGCCTTCGGCGGATCCAACTGGACTCATGAGCGGATCAGTCAGGCGAATGAATATGCTTATAAACATGATCTGATCCCTTTCACAGTATCCAGTCCTAATTTCGGGCTGGCGGATCAGGTCAGGGATCCCTGGGGAGGAGGCTGCGTCACCATATCAGGCCCGGCGAACAAAGAGGCGAGAGAATGGTATCGGAAGACGGATATGCCGGTGATCGCCTACTCCAGTCTGGGGCATGGATTCTTTTCGGGAAGGCTGAAGAGCAGCTGCCCGGACGAGGCCAGGAAACTGCTATCAAAGGAAGCGGTGAAAGGATATGTCTTTCCGGAGAATTTTGAACGCCTCAGGCGGTGTGAAAGACTGGCGGAAGAGAAAAAATGTACTGTGCCGCAGATCGCCATGGCGTGGATCTACGGACAGCAGCTCAATACATTTGCAGTAGTCAGCTCTTCCAGCGCTGCAAGGATGAAAGAGAATATCCAGGCGCTGGAGATCCGGCTGACGGAAGAAGAGCTCCGCCGGCTGGATCTGGAAGCATAAATGAAAATGGAAGACAGGGCTTCATTTTTGTGTATACATATATATCCTGTTGAAGCAGGCTTTGGCGGGACGGATCGTATCTGTGATGATATCAGATCCGTCTTTTTGCGCCTTTATAAGCATCTGTACGGGGTATCCAGTCGAGAAAACGTTCGACGGCAAGATCCCAGAATCTCCATTCATGTTCGTATCCCGGTTCACTGACCCAGGTATATTCTATCTTGTTTTCATCCAGGTGCCGGATGAATTCCTGATTGTTTTTATACAGAAAGTCATTTTCTCCGCATGTAATGTAGAGCGCAGGGCAGCATGTCGGAGAAAGCGGAATGTACGACAGATCGTATTCCTTCAGTTCCGGTACGCCCACGGCGGCAGAAAAGGCTCCGATCGCTCTGTATTTCTCCGGATTCATCAGGCCGTGGTACAGAGCACCGAAACCACCCATGGAAAGGCCGGCGATATAAGTATCCTCCGGACGGGATGAGATGGGGAATGTATTGGTCACAAATTCCGGAAGTTCTGTCTCAATAAAATCATAAAAAAGATCTTCTCCCCAGTTCAGATAAAACTTGTTCTCTCCTGAGATCATGACCACAGCAATCTGCCGTTCTTCAGCATATCTTTCAAGATTGGTATACCCGCACCACTGCTGATGATTGTTCCCCATGCCGTGCAGCAGGTACAGTACCGGGTAAGGATGCGGATATACATGGTGGGCGTCCTTCGTACATCCGGGTATCGTTACGGTGGGGAGGACGATCGTCATGTCTACGGTCCGGTGTAAAATGTAGGATATTACGTTGCATTGTATTCTTGCCATTTGTTCAGCACTCCTTTTCATTAGAAATAGTTTAGAATAGCAGATAGATCCGCTTAGCTTTTATTTTAGCATATATCGGAAAAAGAAGAGAGGATTTTATACTTCTGCTAAGAAATTTTTAAGATTTATGTTGAGGTTTTCTTAACCCCTCTCTATTATGGTAAGTATGAAAACAAAAGCAGAGCAGAAAGAGGGGATATAAGATGGACAGCGAGACGATTCTTGTGGTGGATGACAACGAGGAGATCGTATATTCCATCGGCGAGCTTCTGAAATATGAAGGGTATCAGGTGGTGAAGGCCTATGACGGGATGCAGGCGCTGGAAGCACTGGAGAAGAATAAGATCGACCTGATCCTGCTGGATGTGATGATGCCCAGGCTCAATGGCCTGTCGGCGTTGATGAAGCTGAGAGAGAAGTACAGGATACCGGTGATCATACTCTCTGCGAAGACAGAGGAAAGTGACAAAGTATCAGGGCTCACGCTGGGGGCGGACGATTATGTGGAGAAGCCCTACAATCCGGCGGAGCTGATCGCCAGGGTGAAGGCTCATCTGAGGAGATACCGTGCCTGGGGGCAGCAGGCGCCGGAGCCGGATGAAGACCGGATCGTAAACGGCGGTCTGGTGCTGGATAAGAAGCAGAGGCTTGCTGTCGCAGAGGGGGAAGAAGTCCGGTTGACAGCTACAGAGTACAGGATCCTTGAGCTTCTCATGGAACATCCCGGTCAGGTGTTCTCGGCGGAACAGATCTATGAGAGAGTATGGAATGAATCGGCAAACTTCGCTGTGGAGAATACGGTTATGGTGCATATCAGGCACATCCGGGAGAAAGTGGAGATTGATCCGAAAAAACCAAGATATGTAAAGGTGGTGTGGGGAATTGGATACAAAATGGAAAAATACAGCTGATGAGTTTGACAGGATACTGCATGAACACTGGAAGAAAATCATTTCCGCAGTTATTATGGCGGCAGGTGCATTTCTTCTGCTTGCGGTACTGGTTTACGGGTATTATTATTACGGCTCCGGCACGGTGCTTATGGCTTCGTTCCTGGGCAATCTGTTATTTTCCGGAGGAATGGCTGCTCTTATGTACGATTATTACAGCAGAAAGGTCGGCTTTTGGAAAGATGACGAACCTGTCTACAAGGAATGGAAAATGTGGTGGAGGAGAAAAAGCCGCTGGCTCACAGGAATTGAAAGTGCTGTTCTGGTGCTTTTTGTCCTGCTCTTTATTCCTACCGGGCCATATATGGGAATCGTGCTTTCGGCCGTCCTGCAGGCTGTGGTATGCGAGATCCTTTTCCGATATTACAGGCAGAAGGATTTGGACGCATATATAAACTATATGGAAGAGCTGAACGGACGGAAGATCGAAGAAGCGCTTGAGATTGAGCGGCACAGTATGGAGAAGGTTTCCAGGAGCGACCAGCTCAGGATCGATCTGATCACCAATGTATCTCATGACCTGAAGACCCCGCTGACTTCCATGGTCGGGTATATCGAACTGATGAAAAAGGAAGAGCTCAGTGATGTGATGAGAGACTATGTGGAGATCATCTCCCAGCGGGCGGAAAAGCTGAAGGAAATGATAAACAGCCTCTTTTCCCTGGCGAAGGCCAGCAGCGGCAATGTGGAGCTGAAGCCGGAGAAGTTCGAGGTGAACCGGCTGATCCAGCAGATCTTCGCGGACATGGATGACCAGATCAAAGGCAGCGGACTGGAGTTTGTTACCCGGTATGCAAAGGAAAGTACGGAGATCACTTCAGATAACATGTATTTTTACCGGATCATCCAGAACCTGGTTGAAAACGCTCTGAAATATTCCGCAAAGGGGACCCGGGTCTTTGTCAAGACATCTGTTTCGGAAGAAGACGATAACGGGAACAATATTCACATCGAAATCACGAATACGGCAGGGTATCTGATGGACTTTGAAGCAGAGGATATCCTGGAACGGTTCGCGCGGGGAGACAAGGCGCGGACCACAGATGGAAACGGCCTGGGGCTTGCCATTGTCAGCACGTATACAAAAGCTCTGGGCGGGGAGTTTGAGATAAAAACAGACTGCGATCAGTTCAAGGCATGCCTGGCTATCGGATCACTGAAGGAAAATGAAAGTCCTGCGTCGTCTGCCGGGAGGGAATAAAACGCAGATTGTAAAAAAATGTCGAAACGTTTATAATATTCTCTATAGATCATAAAACAGGTATGAAATGGAGAGAGTGATCATGAGAGTCGCCGTGGTAGACGACACGAGGGAAGATGCGGAATTGCTGATGAGTGCCCTGGAACGGTTCGGCAGAGAACAGAATGAAGAGATGGACGTCACGCTGTATGACAGCGGGGCGTCTTTTCTGCGCTCATATGAGGAAGCAAGACCGGAGCTGGTGATCCTGGATATTGATATGCCGGGGATCAACGGGATGGAAGCGGCCCATAAGCTGCGGGAAAAGGATGAAAATATAGCCCTCTTTTTTGTCACAAACATGAAGCACTATGCTCTGGAAGGATATTCTGTGGACGCCCTGGACTATCTGATCAAGCCGGTCACCTACGAGGATCTGGCCCTGCGTCTTCAGAAGGCGAGGCGATATATCCTGCGCAACCGGGATGAGAATGTGGTGCTTCGTATCGGGGGAAGCATCGTCACTCTCAAGGTTTCTGATATTTATTATGTGGAATCCATGCTGCATAACCTGATATACCATACGAAAAATGGAGACTATAAAGTACGTGACTCTATGTCAAAGGCAGAGAAAACTTTTCGTCTATATTCTTTTGCGTCCTGTAATAAAAGCTTTCTTGTAAATCTCAGGTATGTGGAGTCGATCAGCAAGGATGAGGTGTCGGTTGCCGGTACTCCGCTGAAGATCAGTCGGGGGAAGAAGGCGGAGTTCATCAACCGGTATACAAGATATCTGGGAGGAATGCGGCAGTGAGTGAGATGATAACGCCCGTAAGTGTGTTTGAAGAATTGAGATTTGTGTGGGAACTGTTTGCGGCAGAACTGATTCTGCTGTTCCCATTTGCGAAGGCAAAATCCGGAATCGTAAAGCGCATTCTGATTTGCGGGACTGTGATGGGGGTGAGCTCCCAATTTTATTTCGCAGTACTGTTTTTGTCAGGAATGGTGCCGGATTTCCTTCACGAATGGGTAGTGGTTGTCTGGTATATGATCCTTGTCCTTATGTCCCTGTTTGCCGCCAGATACTGTTTTTCACTGACATTTACAGACGGACTATATATTGTAATATCCGGATATACAGCCCAGCATATGGTCTATGTGACAGTACATGAGGTGCTGGCCCGGGGAATCTGGCTGGGGATGACGGAATGGCTGCCGATATATGTAATCGTTTCGGTCATTTTCTGCAGTATCCTTTATCTTATGATCTATCTGCTTTTCAACAGATCGCTGAGCCTGTGCGGCGGAACCATTGCGGCCTACAGCGGGAAAGTAACATTCAGCCAGATTTTTGTTCTGGCGGTGCTCATGGTCAGTACCTTTACCTGTCAGCATATTTTTGAAAGCTCTGAAGAGCTCAGGTATTATGGGGCGCTTGTGGACTGCCTGCTCTGTGTGCTTATCCTGGCGAACCAGTACAGTATGTGCAAGGTGACTCTTGATGCAAAAGAAAAGGCAATACTTTCCCAAATGCAGCATGACAGTGCCCGGTTCTATACGATATCCAGGGAACTGATCGAGACGGTCAACAGGAAAAGTCATGATATGAAACATATCCTTAATGCTCTGGAGAAAGCGGACGGGGCGGAAAAAAGACAGTTTATCGAAGAAACGCGCAGGGAGATCGAGGAATATCGTCAGATCGTACAGACAGAGAATGAAGATCTGAACACGATACTGGCGGAAAAGGCGGTATCCTGCAGGAGCAGAGGAATCCGGCTGGAGTGTACGGCAGGAGATATACCGGAAGGCTTTGTACGGCCACAGGATCTCTATGTAATGCTGGGCAATGCGCTGGATAATGCAATGGAGAGCGCGATGAAGCTCAGGGATGAGAAAAAGAGAGTGATCACTGTCGATGTGGATCAAAGAGGAGCCATTATCAGTCTCCAGGTTAATAATTATTATGAGGGAAAACTTAAGATGCAGGAAGGACTGCCGGTCACTTCAAAAAATGAAAAATACGATCATGGATTCGGATTGAAAAGTATAAGGCTGATCGCCAAAAAGTATGGAGGAGATATGAGCGTGCAGGCGGAGGAGGGGATTTTTACGCTGCAGGTGATGATACCGGTGGGAAAGAAATAAAAACGTCCGTTCACACATGCCAGCTCGAATTCGCTGCATTGCAGCTCCTTCTCGCTGATGGTGTTCGCCCATGGAGACGTCCGTTCACACATGCCAGCTCGAATTCGCTGCATTGCAGCTCCTTCTCGCTGATGGCGTTCGCCCATGGAGACGTCCGTTCACACATGCCAGCTCGAATCCGCTGCATTGCAGCTCCTTCTCGCTGATGGCGTTCGCCATATATCGAAAAGAGAAAGAACCTGCCTTTGCAAGCAAGCTTGCACATCAGGTCCTTTCTCTTTTCTCTGCATGTGTGAACTGGTGGTGCACATCCTGCCTCATATCGTGCAGATTCTGCCGGTGATATTTATTTTTTGCCACCTTTTTGTTAAGGTTCTGTTAACGCAAAGGGGAAACCTTAGGAAACAAAAAGGAGGAATGGATTATGGATGCAAAGAAGAAACGTATCCTGCGGGCAGTGCTGGCGTGGATCGTCGTGATCGCTACAGCGGCGGCGCTGGTTCTGGTCAACTTTATGGCATCCCGCTATGCAAACCTGATCTCGGTGTATCTGAACATGCCGAATCAGAAGATCGTGGAGGCGGAGGATGAGGAAACGGAACACTTTACCTCGGACTACGCAAGTGAGGCGGAGATGAAGGCGCATCTCCAGGAGATTGGCAGGCAGATCGAGGCGGAGGGGGCAGTTCTGCTGGAGAATAACGGGACGCTGCCGCTTTCGGATGCTGCGAAGATCACGATCCTGGGACAGGACAGTGTTGACCCTGTATACGGAGGCGGCGGAGCCGGATCAGTGGATACTTCCACAGCGATTGATCTGTACACAGGGATTCGGGAAGCTGGATATCAGACGAATGATGTTGTGTATGATTTTTACACAGAAGGTGCAGGGAGCACTTACCGCAAGACGGTGCCTGACGCATATGGCGAGGGCGTTTTCGGTGTGAATGAAGTACCTGTTTCCGAGTATACAGACGATGTGATCGCCAGCTTCGCGGATTATAATGACGCGGCGATCATAGTACTCGGCCGCAGCGGCGGCGAGAGCTCAGATCTTCAGAGCACACCGCTGGACAATGGCTATTATTACCTGGAGCTGGATGAGAACGAGAAGGAACTGATCGATCTGGCATGCCGTAATTTTGAAAATGTAGTTGTGCTTCTGAATACGCAGAATCCCATGGAACTTGGGGAGCTTGAGGATACAGATGTTGATGCGGTCCTCTGGATCGGGGCTCTCGGTGAGACAGGTGCGGAAGCAGTGGGAGATCTTTTATGCGGAAATGTATCTCCGTCCGGAAGACTGACAGATACTTATGCATATGACAGCTTCAGCGCTCCTGCAATGGCAAATTTCGGAAGCTATACGATCGCCAACAGCCAGGTTATGTTTGGTAATTCTTATATGGTATACAGCGAAGGTATCTACGTCGGATATCGTTATTATGAGACCAGATATGAAGATGTGGTCATGGGAAATGAAGACGCGGCAAACTATAACTATGCGCAGACGGTGCAGTATCCCTTCGGATACGGACTGTCCTATACGGAATTCGCATATTCTGATTTCACTCTGACAGAAGACGGTAATCAGTATATTGCAGAAGTGACTGTTACGAATACAGGAGATACTTCCGGAAAGCATGCGGTTGAAATCTACATGCAGTCTCCATACACGGATTATGACCGTGAAAATAAAATTGAGAAATCTTCTGTAGAGCTTGTCGGATATGGAAAGACGGGTACGATTAAGCCGGGAGGAACAGAGACTGTTTCCGTCGAGATCCCTAAGGAAATGATGAAGGTCTATGATCAGTATGGTCAGGAAACCTATATCGTTGATGCCGGAGATTACTACTTTACAGTAGGCGCGGACGCCCATGATGCTGTAAACAATATCCTTGCGGCAAAGGGGTATACGACAGCTGACGGCATGGATGCGGACGGAAATGCAGATCTGACGGCAATGGTTACCCAGGCGGAACAGGATAATACGACATATGCTGTATCCCAGGCAACCGGATATGATATTCAGAATCAGTTTGAAGATGTAGATATCAATACATATGATCCAGAACACGTTTATCTGAGCAGAAGCGACTGGACAGGTACATGGCCGGTGACTTATGCGGATGGTTCCTGGACAGCTCCGGAAGATTTTGTGGCAGCATTGGAGATTCCGACGGTAGAAGATACAGCGGAATCAGCCCCGGTGACAGGAGCAACAGATGAAGAAGTCGGCTCTTTAACAACTGCTATGATGATGGAACTGGATTATGATGATCCCATGTGGGATACGCTGATCCGGCAGATGAGTGTGGAAGAGCTGGACACCCTGATCCGTGTCGGAGGATATGCGACGATGGGGATTGATTCCATCCAGCTTCCGTCTACTCAGGACAAAGACGGCCCGGCAGGAATCTCCAGCACTCTGGTCGGAGGCGAGAACGGTACTTCTTATCCGCCGGAGATCGTGCTGGCGTCTACATGGAATGATGAGCTGGCGGAAGAGTTTGGACGCTGCATCGGAGAAGACAGTATCGCGCTTGATGTGACCGGATGGTATGCTCCGTCAATGAACATTCATCGTTCTCCATACAGCGGACGTAACTTCGAGTATTATTCCGAGGACAGCTGTCTTTCCGGAATGATGGGCGCGGCTACTGTACGGGGCGCTCAGGAGAAAGGTGTTCTTGTATATATCAAGCATTTTGCATTGAACGATCAGGAAACAAACCGTATGGGAATCTCTATATTCGCAAATGAACAGAGCGTGCGCGATCTGTATCTGAAACCTTTCGAGATTACAGTAAGAGAAGGGGATGCTCACGGAGCAATGGTCAGCATGAACCGGATCGGATCACGCTGGACCGGAGCGCATTACGGACTGATGACAGAGGCACTGAGAAATGAGTGGGGATTTGAAGGACTTGCTATAACAGATCAGGCTTCATTCGAGGTGTTCGCATATGAAGATCTGAGGGCAGGACTGGCAGCAGGCACGGATCTCTGGCTGAATACAGATACCGAGCTCTGGAAACTGAGCGATACGGACATGAATGATACGATCATTACCCATATGCAGAGAGCTGCGAAAAATATTGTATTCGCTATTTCACGGAGCAATGCGATGAATGGACTTTCCAGCAGCAGTCAGATCGTTCAGATCACACCGCTGTGGCAGATGGCGCTCTATGTGGCGGATGCAGTATTGGCAGTTATAGCTCTTCTGGGCGCAGTATTTGCTACCCTGGATGTGGTAAAGGGAAATGACAGAAAGAAGACGCTGAGCGCGGTGCTGTCGGGACTCTGCAGCGTGCTGCTCTTTGGCGGCGGCATGGCAGTATGTATCCTGGCAGGAAGCGATTACTACAATATGGGAATCCCGCTGGGAGTTGTTGGACTGATACTGTGTGTACTGAATGTTGTGGTGTCGGTCGGAAAGACGAAAACAGAATAATAATAACTGAAAATGATAATAACGGAGATGCCGTGCGGATTGATGCTGCACGGCATCTCCTTGTCCTGCACGACATTTTTCTCCGGCTTGTTATTTCTCTGTGACAATGCTAGAATAAGGTTTATATACGTAATTTACAGTATCTGTTTTGCAGATCCGGTATTTTCACGATAGGAAATACTCACATGGGAACGGGGCATAAAAATGGGAATTATGACAGTATATCACGGAGGATATACTCCGATACAGAATCCGGAAATCCGCATCGGACGTAATACGAAGGATTTTGGAAATGGGTTTTATTGTACGATCATAAAAGAACAGGCGCAGCGCTGGGCAAAAAGATATAATACAAAGATTGTCTCCATTTATGATGTGCGGATGAACAGTAACCTGAACGTAAAAGAATTCAGGGAAATGTCGGAAGAATGGCTGGATTTTATTATTGCCTGCCGCAGCGGGAAGCCGCATCAGTACGATATTGTGATCGGTGCGATGGCAAATGATCAGATATACAATTTTATTTCTGACTACATTGACGGAGTTATTACCAGAGAGCAGTTCTGGGTTCTGGCGAAATTTAAGTATCCGACCCATCAGATCAATTTCTGTACAGAAGAAGCGTTAAAATGTCTGACATATCGGGGATACGAGGTGGTTGAATGATGAACAGACAGAATGGAAGAGAAAATCCAAAAGATAATGATCTGTTTTTTACCTGCAGTCTGATCGATTATATTGCAAGAAAAACGAAAAATAAAAGAGCGGACGTAGTAAATGCCCTTGGGAAAAAAAGAATTGAGAAGATCTATGATCTGGCCGATATTTACCACAGCGACAATATTGACCGGGTGAGTCAGGATTTTATCGAAGAGGCTGATATACGGCAGGGAAACTTTGACAATGTGGGAGAATGCGGCTATTCGATCCCGACGCACTGGGATATCGGAAAGGTATATAAGAGACTTATCAAAATGGTTGCCGAAGATGAACAGATCAGTGTTGTGGATGCCCTGATCAAAGTGTACAATTCTTTTATAAGTGATAAGATAGATGACTATAACAGCAGCGTTTATTATGAAAATCCTTCTTATATTTTTGAATGCTATAGAGAAGAGGAAATGCTGTGAAGTACAAGACACAAGATGACTCAAAGGAGAAAAAGCAAATGAAAAAACAGAACCAAATACTGACAATACCTAACCTGATGTCTTTCTTCCGTCTGTGCCTGATCCCGCTGATCATATGGCTGTACCATGGAAAGCATATGTACGGTCTGGCGGCGCTGGCGCTTGTAGTCTCCGGGATCACGGATGTTGCGGACGGATATGTGGCACGGCATTTCAATATGGTAAGCGACTTCGGAAAGGCTCTGGATCCGGTGGCGGACAAGCTGACTCAGTTCTCGATGCTGATCTGTCTGGCTGTCCGGTTTCAATGGATCATGGTTCCGGTAGTACTGATCTTCCTGAAGGAAGTTACGACCGGTATCCTGAAAATGGTGGTCATCCGAAAGACCGGCGTTGTAGAAGGCGCGGAGTGGCACGGAAAGCTGACTACTGTGCTTCTTTATCTGACGATATTTATCCATATCGTCTGGTATGATATCCCGAAGACCTGGTCAGTGACACTGACGGTTGTATGTACAGCGATGATGGTGCTCTCATTTATCCTGTACGGCGTTCATAATGTGAAGATGCTGAAAAGCGGGGAAAAGTAACGCAACAGATATTGAAATAATGAAAACAAGACGAAAATGTGGTACACTGATAGAAATAGGCAGTGTATCACATTATTTTTATGGGAAGAGGAAAAACAAAAATGGGAGTATATCTGAACAGTAAAAATCCATATGGACTCTTTCTGGATGAAGCGGCATCCACATACTTTATAGATAAATCTGAGATGCTTCGGGAATTGCTCCCTCTGGTAGAACGAAGCGAAAATCTGATAGACCAGAACAGTGCGGGAAAGAGCAACCGTTATCTATGCATTACAAGGCCGCGCCGTTTCGGAAAAACACTGATGGCAAGTATGATAGCCTCATTTTTCGGAAAAGGGAAGGACAGCAGCCCGGTGTTTCAGAAGCTGAGAATCGGCAGGTATTGGGAAGAGGCTTTTTCTCATGTGAATCAGCACAACGTGATATATATCAGCTTTAATGAGATTCCTCAGAATTGTACGAGTTATCAGAGATATATCAGCAGGATCGAGAGACGGCTGAAAAATGATCTGAAAAAAGAGTTCCCGGACATTATGAGTGAAGATGATGAAGCGGTCTGGGATATACTAAATGACATCTATGAACAGAAGGATGATGTAAGATTTATTTTTGTACTGGATGAATGGGATTATATTTTTCATCGTGATTTTGTGACTGAGCGGGATAAGGAGGCTTATATAGAGTTCCTGAGTAATCTGTTAAAAGGCAAGTCGTATGTGGAACTGGCGTATATGACAGGGATACTTCCGATCGCGAAGTATTCCAGCGGCTCAGAGCTGAATATGTTTTACGAATACACCATGGCGACAGAAAAAAAATATTCGGAATATTTTGGGTTTACGGACGCAGAAGTGGATGATCTGTTTAAAAGATATAAGACAATGCATCAGAAATCTGGAAATGTTACCAGAGATGGGCTGCGTATCTGGTATGACGGATATCATACAAAAGGTGGAGAACGTGTTTACAATCCAAGATCTGTTGTGGCGGCATTGACAAATGATAATCTGGGAAATTACTGGACAAGTTCCGGACCTTATGATGAGATATTCTATTATGTCAGGGAAAATGTAGATGCGGTCAGAGATGATCTTGCCATGCTCGTATCTGGGATGCCGGTGCGGACAAAGATTAGGGAATATGCCGCAACAGCGATGAATCTTACAACCCGGGAAGAAATATTCTCGGCGATGGTCGTCTATGGTTTTTTGAATTATGAGAATGGATATGTGTCTATTCCAAATAAAGAACTGATGGATCGGTTTTCCGATATGCTTCAGAAGGAACCTTCTCTTGGATATGTACACAGACTGGCATCCGAGTCCTCGCGTATGCTTCAGGCTACAAAGGCTGGAGATACGAAAACTATGTGTGAAATTTTGGAATACGCTCATAATACGGAAAGTCCGCTGCTAAGCTACAATACAGAAGCGGAGCTTACGATGATTGTAAATATGGTATATCTTTCGGCCAGAGACACATATCGGATTGAGCGTGAAGATAAGGCAGGAATCGGGTATGTAGACTTTATTTTTTATCCGTTTAGGAAGGATGATGATGGTATCATTCTTGAATTAAAAGTAGACAGTTCAGCAGGAGAGGCGATTCATCAGATCAAGGACAGACATTATCAGTTGAAATTTGAGGGAAAGCTGGCTGAATTATCCAGATATAAAGGACGGATCATCGGAGTGGGGATTTCGTATGACAGAAAAACAAAACAGCATAGCTGTCAGACTGAAATCCTTCGAGAGAAAATCAGTGATTAAAATAAATCAAGAATATATCAGATGTGGGATGACTCCCGCCTCTATAGGCGGTGAGTGACAAATCAGTATCAGTGGCGGGTGTCAATCCCCCATCTGATATACGCTCCGCGAGGCTGCGCAGGGATTCGGAGATGTATTA
>DXCZ01000101.1 GCA_019115765.1 Candidatus Mediterraneibacter stercoripullorum
TGATTTCTTTGTTAAGGATGCAGCTGACGGTATGACAGTTGTTCTTGACAGAGATGGTTCTGCTATCATTCATGTAGTATTCAAGAGCGAAGGCGGAAAGAACCTTGGCGGTGGAGACTACTTTGTAGATGAGGATGGCGATGGAGTATTCAATTACTCAGAGCTTGATCTGCCGGTTGGCTATGAGCTGATCGTAACAGGTGACGAGTTTGTTGATACAGACAAGACATATGAGATCACACTGCACAAGATCAATGCCGGAACAATCATCAATGTAGTATTCGTAGACGAGGAAGGCAACAACCTTGGCGGCGGAGATTACTTCGTAGATATGGATGATGACGGAATTGCTAACTTCTCAGAACTGACACTTCCGGAAGGTTATGAGCTGATCGTAACAGGCGATTTCTTCGTAGATGAGTATGTTGGACACAGCAACACAATCGTTCTGAAGAAGATCGAAGTAATCAGAGACGCAAGCCTGAGAGTTACATTCGAGACAACAGACGGCAAGAAGGTTTGGGCAACAAAGATGATGACTAAAGAAGGCGTTGAAGGAGAAGACGTTGTCTTCAGCCTTGGCGAGGACTTCCATCTTCCGCTCGGCTTCAAACTGGCAGAAGGCGTTGACCAGATTACAGATATTACAATTCCTGCTGGTTCTGTAGGCGGACACACAATGATCGTTGAGCCGATCTTCGATGTACGTCTGACAAAACTTACAGTTACATTTGAAACAACAGACGGTGAAGTTGTTGATAAGGATGTTATCCGCAAATTAGCTGAGAACGGAACAGAAGTTTCCTTCGTAGTAGGCGAGGATATCATCATTCCTGAAGGATATCAGCTGGCAGACCTGACTCCGGATGACGCTGAGGATGGTCTTGGACAGGTTGACGATCAGATTACACTGAATGCTGGTGAAGTAGGCGGACACACAATGATCGTTGAACTGATTCCGGAAGAGCCGACAGATCCTGAAGATCCTGACGATCCGTCAACACCGGTAGATCCTGAGGATCCGACAGACCCGACAGATCCTGAGGACCCGACAGAGCCGACAGATCCCGAGGATCCGACAGATCCGGAAGACCCGACAGATCCGGAAGACCCGACAGAGCCGACAGATCCCGAGGATCCGACAACACCGGAAGATCCGACAACTGAGACACCGGATAACACAGATAACACAGATAAGACAGATGACACAACGAAAGCCGACAATACAAAGGCTGATACAACAAAAGCTGAGTCTAACGAGGACAAGGCTCCGAAGACCGGAGATACAACTTCTGTTATGACAGCAGTTATCCCGATGGGCTTCAGCCTGGCAGCTGTTCTTGCTGTATTAAGAAGAAAATTCAGCAAATAATACATAATATTTGATTGGATTTGACTAAAATGGATATTGCCCAAAATGTACATCATTTTGGGCAATATTTTTTGAAGACTGATGCTGTGAATGAAGTTCGAAAAGTGAGGAATGAATTTACGTTATGAAAAAATATATAAAATTTCTTCTTCTTTTTTGTTTCGCTGCAGTAATAGCATGCGGATGCTCGAATAATGAGGAAGAAACTGAAACCCGTACAATCTCGATTACTCCGTATATGTTTGATGAAGTTGAGAAATCAGATGAACCATGTTCAGATGAGGACGTGGCGAAGATCCAGGAAGGAATCAATAACTGGGCGGGATCTTTTCTGATTACAAGCAGTGATGTTGAAGATGAAGATAAAGAAATTATCGATGAAGCACTATACAACAGCATTGTTTCAGATGATGAAAGAGAAAAAGTTCAGGCAGACCGGGAGGAACTTTACAAGGACAACAGCGAAGTTGTAGTTGATTCTGTGGAGACAACGGTTAATTCTGCATATCCGGCTACTTATGAGGACACCAATATGGGATATGTGGAGTGTAATGTAGACATAAAAGGAACGAAAAATGAAGAGGCGTTCGAGCGGAATTATACAATGACACTTCTGGTAAGCTATGAGACCAATACAGTGTCTGTCTATGAAGTGGGCGAGATCTCCTGGAAATAAACCTGTGAAAAGTATATAAAGGCGGGCCTGAGCTAAGGCCGGTGTTTGTTTATATGATGCGTCGATCCATCTGGTGTGGGTCAGGCGCATTTTTTTAGATACAGAAAAGATTCCGGCTCACAGGTTTTCTGTATATACGAGCAAAACAAGATTGACATTTCTCACTCACTGGATTATTGTATTATACAAATAATACAATCGGAGGGGTGTTATGATGGAAGCGATTCTTACTGTTGTCGTTCCCAGAATGCAGTGAAGCTGCTTGAGCTGGCGGGATTCCCCGGTGAGATCATTGCAGAAGCGTTCTGCCCTTATAGTTGACTTTTGCTAAATCCTATTGATGAGGACAGCTGCCACTATTCGCAGTAGTTGGCGGCTGTTTCAATTTGAGTAAATATTACAATGTGATTTTCTTTCGCGATTATTGATTCCCGTGAGCACATATCTGGCAAATCTGCCGAAAATCTCAAAAACAAACTTGCACAAAAATGAAGATGACAGATCACGTAAAAAAACATGCTGTTCACGTGCATTTTGATTCTCGCGAACGGTAAAGTGTTATTATATCTTCAGGTGAGAAAATACTTCTGATGCAGCACTTACACAAGCTGTTGGAAAAAGAATTAAATACCTTTTGAAAGAGTGGATGTAAGAAATGCGGCGGAAGGGATGGGTGTATGAGAGGAGGAAAAAGTATGCTGAAGATCAGCAGCCTGACAGTCGAGCATCTGCCGAATGGATGTGTGACGGATAATCCGAATCCGGGGATTTCGTTCCGACTGGAGAGCGACAGGCAGGATGTAACATTGAAGCGGGCAAGGATCACAGTCGGGGACTGGACTACAGAGACGGATTCTCAGGTTCTTGTGCCCTATGACGGAAAAGAACTGAAGCCGTTTACAAAATATAATGTAGAAGTGACAGCGGAAGATGATGCCGGAGAAACTGCAAAAGCTGTAACAGCGTTCGAGACTGGAAGAATGGGAATGGTCTGGAAAGGAAAGTGGATCTCAGATCCGGGATACAGCTTTACAGAGAAGAAGGTTTCCCCCATACCTATGATGTTCCGGAAAAAGCTGAGTTTTAAGAAGAAAGTGAAACAGGCGAAGCTTTATGTTGCGGCAATGGGAATATACGAGCTGATGATCGATGGCGCAAAAGTAGGAGATCAGTATTTTACACCGGGATTTACCTCTTATAAGCATGAGATGCAGTATCAGACATATGATGTCAGCGGAATGCTGAACGGAGAACCTGATGGGAAAAAGAATGGCAGAGGAAATGCGAATGAACATATCCTGACTGCTGTTGTGGCCGGGGGCTGGGCGGTCGGCTCCTTCGTATTTACAAGAGTCAATCGGTTCGACGCGGACCGGCAGGCACTTCTGGCGGAACTTCGGATCACATATGAGGATGGTTCAGAGGAAATCATCGGATCGGATGATACATGGGAAGTGACGGAAGACGGTCCGTACCGTATAGCGGATATTTATGACGGAGAGACATATGACGCTACTATAGATGAAGAGAAAATTTCCTGGAGAAAGGCAGCACCGGAGCAGCTGAAGTTCACGCCTAATCTGATTGCCGATTACGGAAGTTCTGTAAAGGCGCACGAGGAGATGAAACCTGTTTCCTGCAAAAAGCAGCCCGACGGCACATTCATTTACGATTTTGGGCAGAATTTTGCCGGAGTTGTAAAGCTTGATATAAAGAAAGCCGCAAAGGGGCAGGTTATTACTGTAAAACATGCGGAAATCCTGAACCGGGACGGCAGCCTGAATACGAAGTTCCTGCGGACGGCAAAGGCCACTGCTGCATATACATGCCGGGACGGGGCGCAGGAATACAGCCCACGGCTGACGTATATGGGATTCCGGTATATCAGCATATCGGGGATTGATGAGGCGGATGTAGATGTAAGCGCCCTGACACTTTATTCCGACATTGAGCGGACAGGAGATTTTACATGTTCCAATGAAATGCTCAACCGCCTGCAACAGAACATTATCTGGAGCAGCAAGTCCAATTTCGTGGATATTCCAACGGATTGTCCACAGAGGGATGAGAGAATGGGCTGGACCGGAGACATCGCGGTGTTTGCTCCGACAGCGTGCTTTAACTTCGATATCAGCCGGTTCCTGGATAAATGGCTCCTTGACGTGAAGTCCGAACAGCTGCCTACAGGAGGACTTCCGAACACAGTTCCGGTACAGGGATATGGATTCCCGGCGACCATGCCGTCTATGGCGATCGACTGGTGGGGAGACGCCTGCGTGCTGGTTCCCTGGGCTCAGTATATGGCAAAGGGAAATGTGCAGGTCTTAAGAGACATGTATCCAACCATGAAGAAGTATGTGAAGGCATGCCGCTTCTGGGCGGGATTCGGGATCGGAAAGCACAGATATATCTGGCATACCCCCTCTATGCTTCACTTCGGAGACTGGGTGGCGCCGGATGTGCCGAAGATGTCCCAGTGGCAGGGACGCAGCAAGTGGACTGCTACCGCAAGTCTGTACAACACCAGCCGGCTGACCGGCATGGCGGCGGACATTCTGGGCGAGAAGGAAGACGCGGAATATTTCAAAAAACTTTCGGAAAAAGTAGCAGACGCCTATGTCTCCGTATTTACAGACGGAAACGGCAAGATGAAAGAAGAGTTCCAGACAGCGTATGTACTTCCTCTCTGGTTCCATATGTTCCCGGAAAATGTACAGGAAAAGGCGGCAGAGAATCTGGCGGCTCTGGTTAAGTCCTCGGATTACTGTATCGGCACAGGCTTCCCGGGCACGCCTTATATCCTCTTCGCTCTGGCGGACAACGGACAGGCGGACACCGCATTTAAAATGCTCATGAACACCAAATGCCCGTCCTGGCTCTATGAAGTCAAGTCCGGAGCGACAACCATCTGGGAGCGCTGGGACGGACTGGATGAAAATGGCGAATGCCCCATCGGAGATGACGGAACAGATATGATGATCTCATATAATCATTATGCATCTGGAGCTGTGGGAGCCTTCCTGTATCAGAGAGTGGCAGGTATTGAAGCAGCGGAGCCGGGATACCGGAGATTCAACATCCGGCCTCTTGTGGGAGGCGGACTTACCTCTGCGAAAGCCAGCACCATGACTTCCTACGGCAGGATCACATCGGACTGGAAGATCGAAGGGGATACCTTCCTGCTGGATATCGAAGTTCCGGTGGGAACCAGATGCACGGTCACGCTTCCGGACGGAAGTAAGGCTGAGTACGGCAGCGGGGAATATCATCTCAGCTGTACATATAAATCAACAATTTAAAGAGGAAAGGAAGAGAGAAAATATGAGTCAGCAAAAACAATCAAACTTCTGGAATACTCCGCTGACTTCCTCCCTGGTCAAAGGGAAGGACGTGAAACTGCCTGAGATGCTTCTGGGCTATTTCATCGGTCCGGTGGGCGGCCTCCTGTCATCGGGAATATTTACCAGTATTCTGAACACCTACTTTACAGATGTGCTGAAGCTGGATCTGACATTCCTGACAACACTTCAGCTTGTGTCGACGATCTTCATCGTCATTGCCAACCTGGTAGTGGGGCAGCTGATCGAGCGGACGAGAGTGCTTGCGGGAAAGGCAAGGCCATGGATCCTTCTGTCAGCTCTGACTCTGTCAGTGGCATCAGTGCTGATGTTTATCGTTCCCTTTGAGGGAGTTTTGAAAATGGTGTGGATCGCCATTGCCTACAACCTGTATTATTCAGTAGCGTATCCTATTTACAATACGGCAAACTCTACACTGGTCGCAGTATCTACGAGAAATTCGGATCAGAGAGGCCAGCTGGCATCCTTTACAAATATAGCAGGCCTGGCAGCTATGGGAGCCGGATCCATGGTATTCCCGATCCTTGTATCATTTGCCCTGAAGGAAAACCAGGCACTGTGGTTCGCTGCAATGCTTGCAGTTGGGATCCTGACTGCCCTGACTGTATTCCTGCAGTATAAGTTCAGCCGCGAGCGTGTTACAGAGGAACTGATGGCGAGCGGAGCGGAAGAGGAGGACAAGCCTAAGGCAGCCTCCATGGGAACCCAGTTTAAAGCGGTGGCATCTGAAAAGTGGTGGTGGATCGTTATGATCTTCTATATGCTTTTCCAGTTCGCGGGCGCTATCAAGAACGGTTCTATGTCTTATTTCTGCAGATGGGTGCTGGACAACACGGCTATGGGAGCGGACGCATGGGGTACATACCAGTCCATCCTGGCTATCATGGGAGCAATCCCCATGGCAGTGGCAATGCTTTTTGTAAATCCGCTGTGTCAGAAGTTCGGTAAACGGACGACAGTCAGTGCATTTCTTGTGCTTGGCGTGATAGGCGGTGTGATCGCCGGAATGGGAGGAAGCAATATCGTTCCCGTTGCAGTAGGTGTCGCTCTGAAATGTCTGGGATCTTCACCGGCATGCTATATGATCCTTATGCTATTGCAAATTCTAATGCAATGGACGGCCTGAATGAGACATCCACCATTGAGGATATAAATACATGGTATGACAGCGCACTTCTTGCAGCACAGATCGTGTTTGCGGTTCTGACACTTGCCTGCGTACTGATGTATGTCAGAAACGTGAAAAAAGAAGGCTGATAAAGGGGGTATAGGAAGATGAGTTTTCTGAAGAAACAGTCCGTGGGATTCTATTTCATTATCCTTACGGTAATATTGGCTGCGGCCGGAACGATCGCCTATGTGATCAACAGCGGCACAGATTATTTCTCAAACCTTGGTATTAACAGCGGAATCATGTCCTTTGAGAGGAACGCGTCTACGATGTCGGATATGATGAGCGCGGTGGCCGGGATCGTGCTTTGCTTCCTGGCGGTGATCTTTGATATCGTGGGATCCTTCTTCAAGGTAGTGAAAGACGAGAAATAGATAAGAGAAAAGTGATGTGACATCAGGCAATGCCGACATTTTCCCTGCGGGGAAAGATCCGGCATTGCCTGTTTTACTGTCATCTATTGCTAATATGCTGATTTTGAGGAAATAATATCAGACAGATGCCGGTGATGATGCATATGGATCTGTAAAGTGCAGGATTAATGATGAGATTACACGGAAGTAAAGTTGAAAATCTCACAGAATAAAAGATTTAAAATCCACGGAATAAAAATAAAAAATCTCACGGAATAAAATATTAAAATCTTACGGAATGAAATACAAAAATATCACGGAATGAAAAATAAAAATCTCACGGAATAAAATACTAAAATATTACGGAACAGAATTGCAAAATCTCACGGAATGATATAAAATAGATGTCAGGAGGGATGTCGAATGTTAAGAAATGAATATAAGCTGCGCCTGATTGATAAAAGGATTGAAGAATACCTGAAAATATTCGGTGCAGTCTGCATAGAAGGACCGAAATGGTGCGGTAAGACATGGACATCTGCATATCACAGCAAGAGCGAGATATATCTTGGGAATCCGGAAGGAAATTTTCAGAACAGAAACCTGGCACAGCTAAGTCCGTCTCTCGTTCTGGAAGGAGAGAAGCCGCGGCTAATTGATGAATGGCAGGAGGTCCCGCCTCTCTGGGATGCTGTACGATATCAGGTGGATAAGACGGCGGAGAAAGGTCTGTTTATTCTGACGGGTTCCTCGACGCCTAACCATAAGGGCATCCTGCACAGTGGAGCCGGGCGTATAGCCAGACTGCGGATGAGACCCATGTCACTGTTCGAATCAGGAGACTCCAGCGGGAAGGTATCGCTGCAGGAGTTGTGCAGCGATCGTCTGGAACCTTCTATGACCGGAGAAGTGGACCTCAGACATCTGATCTATCTGATCATCCGTGGAGGATGGCCGGCCAGTCTGTCCGTTTCTGAGTCAGAAGCCCAGCGTCTGCCGCTGGAATATCTGGATGCAGTGATAGAAGACGATATGTACCGTATTGATGATGTAAAACGAGATTCCAGGAAGATCAGGCTGCTGCTTCGTTCGCTGGCCAGAAATGAAAGCACGACAGTGACTAACCGGTCTCTGAAAAATGATGTGAAGGAGAAGGACGATGAGGATATTGATGTGGATACGATAGCCTCTTATCTGGATGTGTTTTCAAGACTTTTTCTTATTGACGACCAGCTTCCGTTTTCATCGAAGATACGTTCCTCGGTACGGGTGAAACAGTCTGTGAAACGTCATTTCTCGGATCCGTCACTGGCATGCGCTCTGTTGAAAGCAACTCCGGAAAAACTGCTGGGAGATCTGGAAACACTGGGATTTCTGTTCGAAGCTCTGTGCGAGAGGGATCTGAAAATATATGCAGAGTCCTTCGGCGGGCAGTTGTATCATTATCAGGATTATCAAAACAGGGAAGTCGATGCAGTAATCGAACTGCCGGATGGAGAATGGTGCGCATTTGAAATAAAGCTTGGCGCAAATCAGATCGATGGAGCGGCAGACGCCTTGCTGAAGCTGAAATCGGCAATAGAGAAAGAGAAGGGCGGCAGACCGCCGAAAGTGATGGGCGTGATCTGCGGACTGTCAAATGCGGCTTACCGCAGACCGGACGGTGTGTATGTGGTGCCGGTGACAGCGCTAAGAGAGTGAGAGGCCCTGTTTTTGTTGTTGAATGGGCGGGAAAACATGGTAAAATGTAAGCATAGTTTGTATAAGTCAAGTAGGATCTCAGGCAAGTAAAATCTCAGGAAGGAGGAAAGTCAGATGCTCCATATTGCAGTAGTCGAGGATGATAAGAATTACGCGGCGCAGCTCAGGGAATATCTGGAACGGTACGAGAACGAGACGAAGCGGAAGCTGTCTGTGTCGGTCTTCTCAGATGGAGAGGATATCGAAGAAAAAGACGAAGTTTGTCACGATCCAGATGAAGGGCGGAAAGGGGCGTCTGGATGTATCTCTGCTCTGCTATGTAGAGGTGAGAGATCACGATCTGATCTACCATACGGTGGGCGGGGATATCGAGGCTAAGGGAACCATGAAGGATGCAGAGGAGATACTGGCAGGTGTTTTTTCTGCCATGTATGATGGTGTCTGTTTCGCTGATCCTGGTTTATATCAGATGTGGGATGACTCCCGCCTCTATAGGCGGTGAGTGACAAATCAGTATCAGTGGCGGGTGTCAATCCCCTATCTGATATACGCTCCGCGAGGCTGCGCAGGGATTCGGAGATGTATTATGTCAGCTAAAGCTGACCCGAATCCCGCGCCAAGACTCGCAAGCGAGTCTTGAATTATATATGCTGTGACTTTACCCCGGCAGAGGCCGGATATATTTCCTCCGGATCCGGGTGGAAAATTACTGTGAGGAGAAGATTTCTTTCCGGGACGGCATGCCGCTGACTACGAAGAAGGATAAACATCTTCATGGCTTCGGTATGAAGAGTATCCAGAGTACAGTAAGAAAATACGGCGGATCAGTCCGGGCAGGGCTGCGGGACAACTGGTTCGAGGTCAGTATCCTGATCCCGCTGAAAGAACAGAAGAGTTGAGATTACAGGAAGGCATGGAAATTAGGAAGGAATGGAAAACAGGATGGATGAATCGTTGAGAAATAAAATGACGGAGACGGCGGATTTTATTTTCAGGCACCCGGAAGCTTCTCTGCGGGAGGGGGAATCATCCCGCGCGCTGGCAGAGATGCTTGAAGGCGAAGGCTTTACAGTAGAGTGGAATACTGCGGGATTTGAGACGGCATTTACCGCACAGTGGGGCAGTGGAAAGCCTGTTATCGGATTCCTTGCGGAATATGACGCTCTCCCGGGAATGGGACAGGAGCCGGTCAGCCATCAGCAGAGTCAGAACGGCCCCGGTCATGCCTGCGGTCATAATCTGCTGGGGACCGGCTGTGCAGGGGCTGCAGTTATGCTGAAGAAGAGAATGGAGGCGGAAGACCTGCCGGGGACAGTCCGGGTATATGGCTGCCCGGCGGAGGAGATCGTGGTGGGCAAGATCCGGATGAATGAGGCAGGTGTATTTGACGATCTGTCGGCGGCTGTCACATGGCACCCCTTTGACCGGAACCGGGTCAGCTATGACATCTGGCAGGCACAGGATATCAAGAACTATAAGTTCTACGGAACGGCGGCCCATGCATCGAAGCATCCGGAAATGGGGCGGAGCGCCCTGGACGCGGCGGAGCTGATGAACGTAGGCGTGAATTATCTGAGAGAACATGTGGCGGATGATGTGCGGATGCACTATACCTATACGAACACAGACGGACCGGCCAACATTGTGCCTGCATTTGCATCTACCAATTACTTTATCCGGTCTTCGAAATGGGAGAGGACCTGTGACGCCTCGGAACGGGTGGACGCCTGCGCACGGGGAGCGGCGACCATGACAGGGACGCGGGTTGAGATCGAAAGGGTTACATGTAATAAGGAAATGAAAGTCAACCGGACGCTGGCGGAGACTTTTTATGAGGAGATGGAGAAGATTCCGGTTCCTTCCTATACAGAAGAGGAGATCCGGTTTGCCGGAGAGATATCGGAGAATGCAGGATTTGATAATGCTGGGGTGTATTTCACAGGGCTGGAGCCTCTGGAGGATGAACCGGTGCCGCTGTCTATCGGAACGGACGTATCAGATGTGAGCCATACAGTGCCTACTGTCATGCTGAGCGCAGCCGCCATGTGCAAGGGGACGCCGCTCCATCACTGGGCCGCAGCCGCACAGGCGGGGATGAGCATCGGACAGAAGGGAATGATGTACGCGGCAGAGTGTATGGCTGCCGGTGCGTACCGGCTGGTGAAGGAGCCGGAGATCCTGGAGAGAGCATGGAAGGAAATGTGAATTTACCGGAGATTTGCGGGACGGTGTGAATAGGACCGTTCCGGGAAATGGAGAGTGATACAGTGAAGAGAAAGATCATACTTGCCTCCGCTTCGCCGCGACGGCGGGAGCTGCTTGCTCAGATTGACGTGGAGTTCGAAGTGCGGGTCAGCGATAAGGAAGAAATATATCACAGCTGCAAGCCGGAGGAAATTGTAAAAGAGCTGGCACTGATGAAAGCGGAAAATGTGGCGGCAGACCTGGCGGAGGAGACGAGAGCTGCCGGGGAGGGAAACGGTGAGCTGAGAAATGTTGTCGTTATCGGTGCCGATACCGTGGTAGTGCTGGACGGACAGATCCTGGGAAAACCAAAGGATGAGGAAGACGCTGCAGATATGTTGAGCAGGCTTCAGGGCAGAGCACATGAAGTCTATACAGGCACTGCCATACTGGACTACGATGAAGAGGGCCGGCGGAGTGTTGTGAATCAGGCGGTGCGTACAGAAGTACACGTACATGCTATGGAGGAGGCGGAGATCCGCCGGTATATCGCCACAGGGGAACCTATGGATAAGGCCGGAGCCTATGGAATCCAGGGAAGGTTCGCCGCGTTTATCGACCAGATCGAGGGGAACTATTATAATGTAGTCGGACTGCCGGTTTCCAGCATGTATCAGGAGCTTAAGAAAGCGGGCGCGTTGTAAAAAGCTCGATTTGGGACACAGTGAAATCACTTACAGGTTGTTTGCAATCAGGTTAAGGCGATGCTATAATGTAGTTGAAAAAGGAACTTAGTCCCTTGAGAGCTGGAGGAGGTAACATGGCGAAAAACGAAACAGGTACGCCTTATGATGATGTGTTCCGCACGCTCCTTAATGATTGCACGGATCTGATTATCCCTGTAATTAATGATACTTTTGGAAAAAACTATGTGATGGGTAAGGACAAGCCAATCTTGGAAGAGAACGAGATGTTCTTGACCGGAAAGTCCGGAGACCAGGAAAGAACCATCACAGATTCGCATATTATGATCAGAGGCGAACATTTCCACATTGAATGCCAGAGTGTCCCGGATGGAAGCATGGTGGTCCGGATGTTCGAGTATGACATACAGATTGGGATGCTGCATGCAGAAGTAGATCAGGAGACATATACGGTTGAGTTCCCTAATTCAGCTGTCCTATACCTGAGAAGTGTCTCCAAGACGCCTGACAGGCTGAGGATTACGCTTAAAGTGCCGGGCAGTTCTTGTGCGTATGATGTACCGATCATAAAAGCAAAACAGTATTCAATTGACGAAATTTTCCGGAAAGAGTTGTATTTTCTGATCCCATTCCACATCTTCTGCTATGAAGCGTCCTTCAAGCAATGCGAAGAGGATAGTACAAAACTGGCACAACTTGCAGGAATTTTTACCGACATTCGAAAGAGACTGGAAGTTTTGACCGAAAAAGGCGTGATAGATGAATACTATCAGAAGACTATACTAACAATGTCAGAGAAAGTAATCAATAATATTGCAGCGAAGTATCAGAAGACTGCAGAAAGGATTGGTGATATCATGGGTGGTAAGATTTTAGAGTATGAGGCGAAGACAATTTTAAATCAGGGACGTAAAGAAGGACGTGAAGAAGGGCGTACAGAAAAAGGAATTGTTGTTTTTTGTAATATGATTGCCCGTGGTTTTTCTCCAAAAGAGGCGCAGGCGATAGCCGAGCTTACTGATGAAGAAGTGGCAATTGCGGAAGCACAGATCAATCAGAAGTAGAGATGCTGATAATACCGTCCTTATGTCTCAAGACACAGAGGGCGGTTTAAGTGTGTAAAAAGGGGCTGTACCAATAGACAGCTTCTTTTTTATGCCTTCAAACATGGAAATTACACCGCATCCCATAGCGTCTGCCCGTTATCCTTCAGCCATTTCCGGGCCTTCCGGTAGTCCGGCAGCACTGACTCTACCACCGTGTAGAATGCGGGGGAGTGGTTCATCTCTTTCCGATGGGCCAGCTCATGGACGACCACATAGTCCAGGACCTCTTCCGGGGCAAAGATGAGGCGCCAGTTGAAGTTCAGATTGCCCTTGCTGCTGCAGCTTCCCCACCGGGTCTTCTGTTCACGGATGGTGATGCGGCCGTAGGTGACGCCTATGAGCCGGGCGTAATATGCCGCTTTGCGGGAGAAGATATCTCTGGCAGTGCGTATATAGCGGTTCCGGGCCGCCTCTGACAGGGGCGGGCGTCCGGCGCGTGCTTCTTCGGACCTTTTCTTCTGTTCCTGCGCCTGCTCCAGGTGCTTTTGGATCCAGTCTTCGTGACCCGTAACAAATGTATCGATAAAGGAGCGGGAACATCTGCGGGGAGCTCTTACCCGGACTTTCCCTTCCCGTGTGACCTGAATGGCTACTGTTTTCCGGTTACTGTATATGACTTCATATTCGACAGGGTGTCTCATGATATGCTGCCTCCTGCAATGCCTGTTCTGATATCTTCATCTGTTCAAAATCTGCTTTCATCTGACTCTGACAGTGTAGCAGAAAAGGGCCGGGGCTGGCAAGATGAAAAAGGAAGGTGGACATTTACGGACAGACAGTGTTACAATAGGAACATCATGCTTTTGAAGATCTGAAAAGGATCCAGAAAGCCAATTGGTTATTTTGCGAACGGTGTACCGGGATTCAACAGGAAGGAGAAAATACATGCCAGGAAATACCGAATCTGAAAAAGAAACTCTGCATAACGCTGAACACGGAAACATCAGCGGGCAGCAGGATAAACAGACACATGGTGAACAGATGCGGGACGAACAGACGCAGGAGGACCGGAAGAATGGCTATTTCCGTAATCTGGGAGCAGCGCTTCACATGGAGCTGCGGGAACATAAAAGCTCCTTTATCGTATATTTCACTCTTCGGCTTCTGGTGATCGTGATGATGATCCTGCAGCTCCTGAACCGGAATTATGAAAATGTATTTCTGTGCATACTCACCCTGGTGCTGCTGGTCATGCCCAGTATTGTGCAGATCACGTTCAAGGTGGAGCTGCCGACGACTCTGGAGATCATTATATTAGTCTTCATATTTGCAGCAGAGATCCTGGGGGAGATCAGTGAGTTTTATCTGGTGTTTCCCTTCTGGGATACAGTGCTGCATACGCTTAACGGATTCCTGGCGGCGGCGATCGGACTGTCTCTGGTGGACCTGCTGAACAGGAGCGAGCGCACTGTGTTCAACCTGTCGCCGCTGTTTACCGCTATCGTGGCGTTCTGCTTCTCCATGACGATAGGGGTGATATGGGAGTTTTTCGAGTTCGGGATGGATCAGCTCATAGGCTATGATATGCAGAAGGATACGGTGATCCATGCTATCCGGTCGGTTACTCTGGATCCGGAAGGACATAATGTTCCCTATGCTATAACTGGTATCACGGAAACTGTCGTCAACGGTCAGGAGCTGGGAGTGGGAGGCTATCTGGATATCGGTCTGATGGACACCATGGAGGATATGATCGTAAACTTTATCGGAGCAGCGATATTTTCTATAATCGGGTTCTTCTATGTGCGGAGCAGGGGAAAATCTCCGGTGGCGGGCAGGTTCATCCCCAGGCGCAAGGATGCCGACCGGGATTTCCTACGTATTGCGAAGGAGCATCCGATAGATCTCAGTCCAAAGCGCCGCAAGAAAAAACGCTCCGGCCACAGTGGCGGCGATATAGATCAGGATACCGGGGGCATTTCCGGTGACCAGTGAGATGTCCCGGAAAATGACCTGCTGCATCTGATAATCCGGGTTGATGTAGAACATATTGATGGTGCCCAGATGATCCAGCGACAGGTTGAGGATCTCTGCAATCAGGCAGCAGGCCAGATAGAGGCAGGTGCTTCCGGCGAAGGGGCGGAGCGTGTGTGTCAACACCTTTGGCGGCTCTTCCGGCCGGACAAAACCGCGGAAGAATATCCATCCTGCCAGAATGCCGATGCAGATCAGCAGGATATGCCACGTGTAAGAGTGGAGTGTAAGCGGGAAGTACGGATAATGCAGGCCGCTTGTATCGGCAAAGACTGCAACGCCTCCCAGGAGAGAATAGCACATGAGAAACATGAGGAGTGTCTGCCGGACGCTCCTTTTCCGTATCCAGGGATATGACAGAAGGACATACATGGGAATGCTGCACAGCTGAAATGGGAAATACCACCAGTTGTACTGACCGCCGCCGATGTAAAATGTCAGGGTGAGCTGTTTCCATATTTCGCTGGCAAGCATAAGCGCACCCAGGAGAAAGAAAAGGCATTCATGTGGGTGGAAAAAATATTTATCTCTTAAGAAACGAAATGATTTCATATCAAAACTCCTTTGACAGCCTGATTTCTATCTCAGATGATCTATTGTAGTATCTTATCACGACCTGTCTTGATTATAAAACTAATTATGGATATGGTCACATAATTTCTGAAAAAATCTTTTTGTATAGCCAATAATCATATATGATTGTGAAAAAAAACACAGACATATATGCAAAACGTATAAATATTTTTGAAAAATCAGCTGGATTTTATACGAAATAGTTTAGGGGATAAAATAAACAATATCCGTGATAAAAAAGATAGATGAAAAATGAATAAAAATAGAAAAAAAGCAAAATGGAAAGAGGGCAAAATGAAGTAAAAAAAGCCCTGAAAACCAGAAGAATACGTGGAGAACAGAAATATTGACAAACAAAAAAAATGGGCGTAATATTTAGTCAACTTTTCGGGAAACATCATATCTCCCATAAAGGGGTAAACAGTACAGGGGGTTCAACGGGGAACAACTCTTTTTTTTATGCCTAAATTGCTGTTGGCAGGCTCCTGAAGCTGGTTTACAAAAGAAAAGACAAGGAGAAAAGGAGGGAGCAATACGGGAAATCTTACAGAGACATTAATGGAAGAACTGAACTGTGAAACAGTCTTTTCACTTCCGGTCATCGGCGGGATCTCGGAATCTGTGGTAGTGACATGGATCATCATGGCAGTGCTTGTACTGCTGTCCATTATCCTGGTGCGGAACCTGAGAGTCGAAAACCCCGGCAAAGTGCAGCTGGCTCTGGAAGCTGCCATCGGCTGGGCGCAGGATTTCTTCGAGGGGATCATCGGAAAAGAAAACAGAAGATATATTCCTTATCTTATTACTGTTCTTCTGTTCCTTGGAGCATCAAATACGATCGCACCATTGTGTGGTTTCAAGCCGCCGACAAAAGATCTGAATGTGACAGCAGCCCTTGCACTTATGAGTATGTGCCTGATCGAGTATTCCGGAATACGGAAGAACGGTCTGAAGCACTGGGCAAAGCATTTCGCTCAGCCGGTGCCTGTGGTCGCGCCGATCATGATACTGGAAATCGTGATTCGTCCGCTGTCGCTGTGCATGCGACTTTTTGGAAACATGCTCGCCGGATTTGTGGTCATGGAACTTATTAAGACGGTCATACCGATCCTTGTACCTATTCCGGTCAGTTTTTACTTTGACATCTTCGACGGACTGCTTCAGGCATATGTATTTGTATTCCTGACGGCTCTGTTCATGAATGAGGAGATGGAGTAACCTGTCCATGCTGCGCAGATAGGGCGTGGCAGATTTCCGGAAGGCATTTCCGGGTAATTTCAGAAAACAACATTATCTAATAGAAAGTAATTAATTAAGAAAAGGAGATCAAAGATCATGGGAACACTTATTGCAATCGGAGCAGGAATCGCAGTATTTACAGGTATCGGAGCAGGAATCGGTATCGGAGTCGCAACAGCTAAGGCAACAGAAGCAATCGCAAGACAGCCTGAGGCTGAGGGGAAGATCAGCAAGACACTGATTCTTGGATGTGCGCTGGCAGAGGCAACTGCTATTTACGGATTCATCATCGGCCTTCTTATCATCTTCTTCTTACAGTAATGCATATGAGAACAGAAATGACAGGAAAGGCGGGTGGTAGACGTGCTGCAGCTTAATTTGAATCTTGTCTGGGAGATGATAAACCTTATCGTTCTCTTCCTTCTGCTGAGGCATTTCCTGATCCGTCCTGTTACGGAGATCATGGAAAAGAGGAAGAAGCTCATCGCCGACGGCCTTCAGAATGCGCAGGACGCCCAGAACGATGCAATGAAAATGAAACAGGAATATGAGGAAGCGCTGAAAGGGGCAAAACAGGAGTCCGTCAGGATCCTGGAAAATGCCCGGACAGAAGCGAAATCCGAATATGACCGGATCGTGGGCGAGGCAGGAGAACGTGCCGGAAGCATCATTGAGTCCGCGAAAGAGACTGTACGCATGGAGCGCGAGCAGACCATGAATGAGCTCAGAACAGAGATTGCAGGTCTGGCGGTTGCTTCAGCAGGAAAGATCCTCGGGCGCCAGGCAGGCAGCGGGGACGACCAGAACTTATATGATCAGTTCCTTGAAGAAGTAGGTGAAGCGCATGAAGACACAGAAAAGTAACCGTCAGATGTACTGCCCTGCGGCGGCGCTGAGATATGCACGTGTCCTCTTCGAGCTGCAAGTGTCGGAAGAAGCTGTGGAGACGGCGAAAGCTATGTTTGAGGAAGTGCCTCAGCTGCACGATATATTTGTCAATCCGACACTTCCGCTGAAAAAGAAACTGGATGTGATAGACAGAGTATTCCCTCAGGAAATCAGGAATTTCCTGAAGGTTGTATGCAAATATCAGAGAATGGATCTTATCAAGGATATATTTGACGCATATGAAAGATACTGCGCAGAACAGAAAAAAGTCCTGAATGCCGTGTTGACATGCACGATGCCCCCCACTGAGGAACAGAAACAGGGGATGGAAGCATTCCTCTGCAAAAAATACGGCGCTTCTGAAGCGCATATTGAAGTCTGCAGGGACGAGGATCTGCTGGGAGGATTTGTCCTCCGGGTGGGAAGCGACGAGTACGATTGGAGTATGAGAGGCCGTCTTGACAGACTGAAAGAAAAATTAACCTGGAGGTGAACAAGGTGAGTTCAATCAGTTCAGATGAGATTATCTCGATCCTCAGGGAAGAGATAGAGAATTTTGATGAGATGAGCAGGGACAGTGAAGTCGGTACTGTCGTTGCAGTAGGCGACGGGATCGCCACAATCTACGGGATTGATCACGCCATGTACGGGGAAATCGTTACATTTGATACCGGACTGAAGGGAATGGTCCAGGATATCAGGAAGAACGAGATCGGATGTATTCTGTTCGGAAGCGATACGGAGATCCGTGAGGGTACAAAGGTTACCCGTACAGGAAAGAGAGCGGGCGTCCCGGTAGGAGATGCGTTCATAGGAAGAGTCGTGAACGCTCTCGGTGAACCTATTGACGGAAAAGGCGAGATCCCGTCAGATGATTATCGTCCGGTGGAGAATGAAGCGCCGGGAATCATTGACCGTAAATCAGTCAGCGTTCCCATGGAGACAGGTATCCTGTCCATCGACGCTATGTTCCCGATCGGAAGAGGACAGCGTGAGCTGATCATCGGAGATCGTCAGACAGGAAAGACATCCATTGCCATGGATACGATCCTGAACCAGAAAGGAAAGGATGTCATCTGCATCTATGTTGCAATTGGACAGAAGGCGTCTACAGTGGCAAAAGTAGTGAATACACTGAAGACGCACGGAGCTATGGATTATACTATCGTAATGTCTTCAACAGCAAGTGACTGCGCACCACTTCAGTATATTGCTCCTTATGCAGGAACAGCTATGGCAGAATACTTTATGTACAAGGGACAGGATGTGCTGATCATCTACGATGATCTGTCCAAACATGCGGTTGCATACCGTGCTCTCTCCCTTCTGCTGGGACGTTCTCCGGGACGTGAGGCTTATCCGGGAGACGTATTCTACCTTCACTCAAGACTTCTGGAGAGATCCAGCCGTCTGAGCGATGAGAAGGGCGGCGGTTCCATTACAGCACTGCCCATCATTGAGACCCAGGCCGGAGACGTTTCTGCGTATATTCCGACCAACGTGATCTCTATCACAGACGGACAGATCTTCCTGGAGAGCGGCCTGTTCGCATCTGGTATGAGACCTGCGGTCAATGTCGGTCTTTCTGTATCTCGTGTCGGTGGCGCGGCACAGACGAAGGCTATGAAAAAGGCGGCGGGAAGTATCCGTATCGATCTGGCGCAGTACCGTGAGATGGAAGTATTTACCCAGTTCAGTTCTGATCTGGATGCGGCTACTAAGGAACAGCTGGAATACGGAAGCGGCCTGATGGAGCTTCTGAAACAGCCTCTCTACCATCCGCTGAGCCTGCATGAGAAGGTGATCACACTCTGCGCGGCGACTCACAAGGTGCTGCTGGGTGTAGAGACATCTCAGATCAAGCAGTTCCAGATGGATATGCTCCGCTACTTCGATTCTACATGCCCGGAGATCGGAAGAGAGATTGAGGAGAAGAAGGTGCTGACAGACGAGCTGATCGAGAAGATCGTGGAGACAGCGAAGGAATTCAAGAAGAGCAGGTGATAATATGGCAAATATCAGAGAGATACAGGGCCGGATCAACAGCGTGAAGGACACGATGAAGATCACGAATGCAATGTATATGATCTCTTCTTCCAAGCTGACTCAGGCCCGGAAAAAGCTGGCTGATACAGAGCCCTATTTCTACGCACTGCAAGGGGAGATATCCAGGATCCTCCGCCACGTGCCGGAGCTGAGACATCATTTCTTCGATCAGAGGGATAAGATCCCGGCAGAAGAGAGGAAGATCGGCTCGATCGTCATTACGGCGGATAAAGGTCTGGCAGGTGCCTACAACCACAATATTGTGAAGCTGGAAGAAGAGATCCTGGCAAAGCCCGGCATCCATAGACTGTTTGTGGTAGGCGAGCTGGGAAGACACTATTTTGCAAAGCGGAATGTGGAGATCGATACTAACTTTAAATATACCGTACAGAAGCCGACACTGCACCGGGCACGTGATATATCAGCGACTCTTCTGGATCAGTTTGAGTCCGGAGAGTTGGACGAGATATATATCGTATATACCAGAATGGAGAATTCTGTCCAGGCTGAGGCGGAAGTGGTGAAGCTCCTGCCTCTGGAGAGAAGTACCTTTGGTGAGATCAAGATGCCCATCAACATGTACCGGGAGGAAATCGAGCTGTATCCATCCGCAGACGCCGTCATGGACAGTATCGTGCCAAATTATATTACAGGTATGATATACTGCTGCCTGGTTGAGTCATATGCCAGCGAGCATAACGCCCGTATGATGGCAATGAAATCCGCAACAGACAGTGCGGAAGAGCTGATCCATGACCTGTCTATCGTCTATAACCGGGCGAGACAGGCAGCCATCACACAGGAGATTACCGAGGTGTGCGGCGGCGCGAGGGCGCAGCAGAAGAAGTAGTCAGAAGATTCTGAAAACGGCAGAAAAAAGTGACAGGTACTTTTTTTGAAAGTAGTCAGACTTTTTTGAAGAAAGAGAGAGATTGTATGAATAAAGGACGAATTGTACAGGTTATGGGACCTGTCGTTGACGTAGTGTTTGAAGACGGCAACCTTCCTTTTATCAAAGATGCTCTTGAAGTTGAGAATAACGGAAAGAAATGCATCATGGAGGTTGCGCAGCACCTTGGAAATAACGAGGTGCGCTGCCTGATGCTTGCTGCCAGCGAGGGACTTTGCAGAGATATGGAAGTCACGGCTACAGGAGCCGGTATCCAGGTGCCGGTAGGTGAGCAGACTCTGGGCAGACTGTTTAATGTGCTGGGAGAGACCATCGACGACGGGGCTCCGATTGAGAATTCTGAGAAATGGGTTATCCACAGACAGCCGCCGTCATTCGAGGATCAGAGTCCGGTGGTGGAGATCCTGGAAACGGGGATCAAGGTTATCGACCTTCTTGCTCCATATGCAAAAGGTGGTAAGATCGGCCTCTTCGGAGGAGCCGGCGTAGGCAAGACTGTGCTGATCCAGGAGCTGATCCGTAATATCGCTACAGAGCACGGCGGATATTCTATTTTTACCGGAGTCGGAGAGCGTTCCCGTGAGGGAAATGACCTCTGGTCCGAGATGAAGGAGTCGGGAGTCCTGGAGAAGACAGCTTTAGTCTTCGGACAGATGAACGAGCCGCCCGGAGCGCGTATGCGTGTGGCTGAGACAGGTCTGACCATGGCAGAGTATTTCCGTGACGAGCAGCATCAGAACGTGCTTCTCTTCATCGATAACATTTTCCGTTTCACACAGGCAGGATCTGAGGTGTCCGCTCTGCTGGGGCGTATGCCTTCAGCCGTTGGATATCAGCCGACTCTGGCAACGGAAATGGGTGAGCTTCAGGAGCGTATCGCCTCTACGAAGAACGGATCGGTTACCAGTGTGCAGGCGGTATATGTGCCGGCCGATGACCTGACCGACCCGGCGCCGGCTACAACATTCGCGCATCTGGATGCGACAACGGTTCTTTCCAGAAAGATCGTGGAGCAGGGTATCTACCCGGCGGTTGATCCGTTGGAGTCCAGTTCCCGTATCCTTGAGGCCGATGTGGTAGGACAGGAGCACTATGAAGTCGCGAATAAAGTGATCGCTATACTTCAGAAATATAAAGAACTGCAGGATATCATCGCGATCCTTGGTATGGAGGAGCTTTCCGATGAGGACAAGGCAACTGTCATGCGTGCGAGAAAGATCCAGAGATTCCTGTCACAGCCATTCTTCGTGGCTGAGACATTTACCGGAACACCTGGAAAATACGTTCCTCTGAAAGAAACAATCCGGGGATTCAAGATGATCATCAACGGTGAAATGGATGAGTATCCGGAATCCGCGTTCTTCAATGTGGGAACCATCGATGATGTGATCGCGAAGGCGAAAGCTGAGGCTGCCGAAACTGTGGAAGCACAGGGCTGATAGGAGTTGATGAGATGGAGACGTTTGGTCTGAAAATCATTGCAAGTGATAAGGTCTTTTATGAAGGCCGGTGCAGAAATCTGGTCATCCCAGCCCCGGACGGAGAAAAAGGAATCCTGCCGAATCATGAAAATATGGTCATAGCTATTGCGGTAGGGATTGCCCGTATGGAAGTGGAAGAAGGAAAATGGACTGAGGTTGCGGTGGGGACTGGCTTTGCCGAGATCGTCAACAACCGTGTCACTCTTCTGGTCGACACAGCGGAACGGCCGGAGGATATCGACGTCCGCCGGGCGGAAGAGCAGCGGGAGCGCGCGGAGGAACAGATGCGACAGAAACAGAGCATTCAGGAGTATTATCATACCCGGGCTTCTCTGGCAAGGGCCATGAACCGTCTGCGCCTTGCACAGGACAAGAAGTGGAATATATAGAAGGCTGGCCGGGCAATGCCCGGCATATGAAGACCCCGCCGGTCTGACCGGACGGGGTTTTTCCCTTGCAATTTAATGCTGAGTATACTACAATGTTTATGTCTGAATTTTGTGCATGGCACGGTCGGTCCGCGCTTTCGCCGGTTCGGCAGAGAGAAATCCTACAGGGAGAGAGTTTCATGAGTGAAAGTTTTACGCCGCGTTCTCTGACTGATACGATTAACGGTATCCTGAGTACTGTCCGGGATTATTATGATTCAGAGTACGTTTATTATATTGAAAAAGAACAGGATGATATCGAGACCGTATATGAGTGGTGTGCAGAAAATGTACCCTGGCAGCGTGACCGTATCAAGCTCCTGGGCAGTGACCAGCAGCCGAAGTGGATGCGTCAGGAGATCACAGACACGACGGCAGACAGTTACAGTGTATTTTATCGGCTTACAGATGATACGACAGCTGTGCTTGCCGCAGTGGGCGTACATCGCGGGGGGTGTGATCTTGCTCTTCTCCGCGCGCTTGTACCGTATATTCCACAGGCGATCATCCTGCAGAAAATGCAGAAGCAGCAGGAGTACCTGAGTTATCATGATGATCTGACCGGACTTCTGAACCGGAACAGTTTTGTGGATTACACGGGTAATGTAAATACAGAAGAACTGCAGTCTCTGGGAGCTCTGTCAGTTGACATTAACGGTCTGAAAAACTTTAATAAAGAATTCGGCCGTGCATATGGAGATGAAGTTGTGACCCGGGTGGGTGAGGTTCTGGGAGAATTTTTCCACAGCGGTTCCGTGTACAGGATGACAGGAGATGAGTATCTGGTCCTTTCGGAGAATACTACGTATGAAGAGTTTACGAAGCAGGTCTATGCAGCGCATACGAAGCTTGATAATATCAGTCTGGGTCTTGTATCCATGGGATATGCCTGGGAGAAGCTTGATATCCAGGTGGAGAAGCTTGTGGGCAGCGCTGAGGACATGATGCGGGAGGAGAAGAAAAAGTATTATAAGAATCTCCGGAAGGGTCATCATGAGCCGATCATCAAACAAGACCTGCTCAATGATCTGGAAGAAGGAAACTTTATCGTCTGTCTCGTGCCGAAGATTGATGTGAGGACAGGAAAGGTATCCGGAGCGGAGGCGGTCGTGCGCTACCACCATAAGGATATCGGAATTGTCAATCCGGGCAGGTACCTGAACCTGCTGGAGGAGACCAGATTGTCCCATTACCTGGATCTGTATGTCTTTGAAGAGGTCTGCAGGACGCTTCACCGCTGGGAAGTAGAGGATATGCCGATGATACCTGTGTCGGTGAATTTTGCAGGAGCGACGCTCCGGCATGAAGGAATAGTGGACAAGATGCTTTTCCTTATCGAAAAATATCATGTATTCTGCGAGTATCTGGAAGTGGAAGTATCTGAGTCGGGTTCGGATATGAACCAGGAGATGCTGGCAGAGACAAGCAGCAAGATCCGGAAAGGAAATGTCCGGGTGATCCTGGATCATTTCGGAGCGAAGGATTCCAGCTTTTCCATTCTTTCGCTGATGGAATTCGACGGACTGAAGCTTGATAAGAGCCTGACCAGTAATATTGTGGCAAATACAAGAAGCCAGATCGTGGCGAAGGCCGTGATCGATATCTGTCGCCAGCTTGGCGCGTATGTGATCGCCTCCGGCGTGGAGACCCAGGATCAGCTCAATGTGCTGGAGGAACTGGGATGTGATTTCGCTCAGGGCGCATTGTTTAACAAGCCGATCACGATTGAGACATTTGAGGTGCGTTATTTAAAGGAATAGGTAAGAAGGACAGCAGCATGGTCAGAGCATGGATCGCAGATGTAAAGCCTCTTCTGGAGGAGACATGTTATAGAGAATACTATGAGGGGGTCCCGCAGTTTCGGAAGGACAAAGCGGACGCTCTCCGGAATATGAAGACGAAGGCTCAGAGCATTGGAGCATGGAGTCTGTGGGAAAAGATTCGGGCGGAGTATTGTCTGCCTGAATCTTCTTTATTTAATATTTCTCATTCGGACACATATGTAATGTGTGCTGTGCACTTTGATCTGAAAAACAGTGAAGAAACACAGAAGACACAGCAGGAGTGCGCTCATCAGTTGGGATGTGATCTGGAACAGATCAGTGACCTCAGGCTGAACATAGCGAAAAGGTTTTTCTGTGAAGAGGAATATGAGACGATTCTGTCCGGGGAGAATGAAAGAGAACAGACAGAACGGTTTTACCGCTACTGGGTACTGAAAGAGAGCTTTATGAAGGCTACACGAGAGGGGATGGCACTGCCGCTGGATTCTTTCTGCATTAAGCTGGGGAATAAGCCTGGAGATCCGTCTGTGCTGATCAGACAGCCGGAAAAATATCCTTTGTCATATTATTACAGAGAATATTTTGTTGAAGGAATTCCATGCAGGATGGCAGTGTGTTCAACAGACAGAGAAATTGATTCAGAGATACATATGGAGCTGAGTTTATGAACCGTACGGATGATATCCTTACATTTATGAAAAAATTTTTATACAAGATTCAGGAATTGCTGATACATACTGGAAAGCAGATATGGATGATCCCGATTCGGATGGGACACTTTCTGCGGAAACTTGGGTTAAAAAAGAATAAAAGAGAAATAATAAAAAAGCAGGAGAAACAATTCAGTGAACATACCTCCGGATCTGCACGGGGAAAAGGAGCGCTTGTCAAAGGACTCGGAGCAGGGATCCTGGCCGGGGTGATGGTGACTGTGGTGATATCTGCGGCGATATTTCATTCTTATGCGGAAAATGCCGCTGCTCGTGAATCAGAGCTGGAGTCTCAGATAGCCGGACTGGAGTCGGAGAATAAATCCCTTGAGAACAGAAACGAGCTTCTGCAGCTGGAAGGGGATAAAGCGGAAATCGCGAAGAAAAATGCCGAAATTCTATCAAGTGATGAAGAGGGATGGTCGCTTGTCCTCGTAAATGAGGAACACCCGCTGGCAACGGATTATGAACCGGCACGGCTTACTGCTATTGATTCAGAGCGGTCTGTGGATTCGAGGATCGCGGCTGATCTCCAGAAGATGATGGAAGATGGTGCTGCACAGGGACTTGACATGTATGTTACCTCAGCCTATCGTTCTTATGAGCGGCAGAGGGAAGTGTTCAGCGCGGGTATGCAGGAAAGGCTGAACAGAGGACTGGCACCGCTGGAGGCATATGAAGACACAAGTACCTCGATCGCATTCCCCGGGACCAGTGAGCACGCCACCGGACTGGCAGTTGACATTATAGCAAACGGCTATTCGGAACTGGACGAGAAACAGGCGTCCACGCCGGAGCAGCAATGGCTCATGGCCCACTGCTGGGAGTATGGCTTTATCCTCCGCTACCCTCAGGATACCGGAGACATAACCGGTATCATCTACGAACCGTGGCATTATCGATATGTAGGTAAGGAAGCGGCAAAAGAGATTACAGAGCAGGGAATCACCCTGGAAGAATATCTGGGCGAATAAAGGGGAGACCGATTTTTGTCCACTTTTTTATTGACTGAAATTTAGTGATTTGCTAGAATGAAAAGAGGGAAAAATACAGATATATTAAGAAATTATTATGTTTCTATAGAACTATCTGGGAGTATGGATTTTACATAAGGAGGAAAGTCATGGAAGATTTGACATTTGGTGAACAGGTGAAGATTATCCTTGGAAGAAAAGGGATGACGATCAAGCAGCTTGCGGAGCAGATCGAGGAGAAGACCGGGAAGAAGATGTCCCGGCAGAATCTGACTCAGAGACTAGGGAGGGATAATTTTCAGGAACAGGATATGCGGATGATCGCTTCTATTCTTGAGTGCCCGTTTTATCTCAGCATTATGAACGGTGAGGCGCAGTACCGGAACACTGTGAAGGCAGAGAGACCGGCGGCTGAATATGCAGAGCTGGAGAAGGCAGCCGATGCCGTAATGCCAGAAGAAACCGTTATGCCGGAAGGGGAGGCGGAGTCAGAAGCAATCACGGAGTTCGAAGAGAGAAAAGAGACGGAAGTATCCGCTGAGTCTGAAGCGGCAGAAGAGACGGAAGTATCTGCTGAGTCTGAAGCAGCAGAAGAAGCGGAGACGAATGCGGAGACGAATGCGGAGACGAATAGCGAACCCGAAGAGTATAGCGCGAGTGAAGAGCAGGCAGCAGATGAGGGGTATGCAGCGTTCGAAGGGCAGGAAAGCTCCTATACGGCAGCGGCAGATGTTCAGCCGTCTGAGGAGCCGGACGAAGTGGATATGACGATCGGCGAGCTGTACGATATTCATCAGGAACTTTCCGAACTGGAAGAGAATGCCAGGGCCGGAGAGCCGGTAGAGGCGATTAAGGAAGAATTGGAAAAACCGAAAAAGGAGAGATTCAGCTTCTTTCGGAGAAAGCGTTCGGAACCTGTTCGGGAGAAAGAAGAGGTGAAGCGTAAGCCGGTCTTCGAACAGAGCGCTTATGAGCAGACTTCGGATGAACCGGAATTGAAGGATGAAGCGCCGGCCAGACAGACACAGGCATCAGAGCAGGTACAAGGAGCCGGCCGCCGGGAAGAAGAGTTTGAGCCTGTTATTTCCCGTGACGACTCAGATGAGGATGTGACGGTGGGGGATGTGAATCCATACACCGGCAGAGAGTATCAGTCCAACAGTGTTCGGATGCATCCTACGAGGATCGGATATGTACAGGTATATGACCGCAATATCCACAAATGGACAGATATGACAGAGTGGGCGTTTCTGGGATATCAGGAGCGAAAGAAGGCTCTTCTTGGAAAGGCTTATGAACCGCCGATCTATCTTGACTGATGGTCCGGAAAGGACGTCGGTTTTGCATGTGCCCCGCAGATCAAACTGCGGGGCACAGCTGTACCTGCTGAAATATACCTGCAGATATATTATGTCAGCTAAAGCTGACCCGAATCCCGCGCCAAGACTCGCAAGCGAGTCTTGAATCTGCTGTCCGCGGCGGAGATACGGATACTGGCGGAAAAAGGAGGAGTTTCAATTGGAGTGGAAGACATTATTGTCCCCGACGCGCGAACGGGAGTATACCGGAAGACGTAAGTCGGCAGATCTTAGAAGCGAGTTTGAAAAAGATTATCACAGGATCATCGGCAGCGCGTCATTTCGCCGGCTGCAGGACAAGACGCAGGTTTTCCCGTTGGACAAAAGTGACTTTATAAGAACCAGACTTACCCATTCGCTGGAAGTATCATCTCTTGGAAAATCCCTCGGCCAGAATGTAGGAGAGAATATTATCAAGTATAAGAAAGATCCACAGTTTACTATGCAGATGAAATCCGATATTTCCCATATCCTGGAGTGTGCGGGGCTGATCCATGACATCGGAAATCCGCCCTTTGGACATTTTGGAGAAAATGCGATCCGGGAGTGGTTTGCAAAGAACCTGCCAGGGCTTACTTTCCGAGAGAAAAGAGTGGTGGATATGCTGACAGATCAGATGCAGGAGGATTTCTTTCACTTTGAAGGAAATGCCCAGGCGCTTCGGCTTGTTACGAAACTGCACTATCTTGTGGATGAATATGGGATGAATCTGACCTATGCGCTTCTCAATACGATCATAAAATATCCGGTTCCATCCACTCAGATCAATCCGGAAAGCGGAGATATCAGAGAGAAGAAAATGGGATACTATTATGCAGATGAAAGCATTTTCCGAAAGGTGACAGAGGCAACGGGAACAGGAAATCGCAGGCATCCTCTGACATTTCTGCTGGAGGCGGCGGATGACCTTGCCTACAAGACGGCAGATATCGAAGATGCATTTGTAAAAGGCTTTCTTACATACTATACTCTTGAGAAAGAACTGGCTCCTCTTGAGAAAAACTGTCCGGAGATGTCCTTCAAACCACTGGAAAAGCTGCACAGGCTGCATGAGAGAGGAAAGGAAAAAGGAGTAACAAGTCCGGAATCCTATGCTGTAAAAAACTGGATCGTCAGTGCACAGGGATTTCTGATCGGATGTGCTACGTCAGGTTTTACCACCAATTATGAAGCTATTATGTCTGGAATGTGGAAAAAAGACATTTTCGCGGGGACAGAAGGGGAGCAACTGATGGATCTGCTTGGTGATATCGCGTACAGATATGTATTTTCCTCCAGAGAAATATACAAGATGGAAGTTACAGAATCTGCGATCCTGGATTTCCTGATGAACCGGCTTGTACATGCAGTGCTGTACTATGATACAAGCGAGGCGGAGGAAAGAATGGACTCTATGGATATCCGGGTGATCTCTTTCATTTCAGACAATTATAAGAATGCATACCGCCTGCATGCAGCGGGCAGGGAAGAGGAGGAGAAACTGTATCTCCGCCTCCTTCTCGTGACCGATTATGTGTGCGGAATGACAGACAGCTATGCCAAGCGTCTGTATCAGGAAATGAACGGGATCATTTAGGAGTATGCGGCAGACTGTCATCAGTTCCGGATTCGCGCTGGCTGATATAACGGCACCAGTGTCCGAAGTCTGCACTGTCGTTTCGCTCATCCTCTGACAGATCCAACAGGGGGGCGTATTCTCGTGTAAACTGCGGAAATCCGAAGAGATCGGCGGCTCTGGCTTCACGGGGATCGTAGATGCCTGGAACTCCCAGCCACAGATGTCCTTTCTCTTCTACAAGGAGAAGGTGGCCGTAGTTGTGATAGCCGTGGAGCAGAAAACTGTTGTTTGCCAGGAACCAGTATTTCCGGGGCAGGAGAGAGATGTCCCGTCGGGTGATCTTTCTGGCGGATGGGGAAGAAGCAGAATGGGCGCCGTGGGAAGATCGGTCCTGTTGGGCTGCGCATGTCTCCTCCTCTGTGGAAATTGGATGTTCCGATAGCTCTGCGTTTTCCGTTTCATTTGCGCTGGTATCTGTAGTGACGGAATCGTCAGAGGAAATGTTTGCCTCTGGAGAGGGTTCGTTATCAGAGGGCAGGGTGTCATCCGGTGTAGTTTCACTGTCGGTAAAAGTAGTATCGTCCGCAGCTGCGTTATCAGGAGAGAGCATATCGCTGTCTGGGTTATCATTGGAAAGCGAAGTGTTATCCTCTTCAGTTTCATTATCGGGAATGTCAGTTCTCTCCCCGGCAATGTCCGGTTCCGAATCGGAAGAGAAGTCCGGCTTCACTTCGTTTACATCGGAGACAGAGGGCTCCGATGTATCAGGTGCTGCGGCTTCTACCGGCGGCTGTAATTTTGAAAGATCCACATCGAAAAATGTATTTGATGCCATCCAGAAAACGGGCATCCCATTTGCCGGAAAACGGAGCAGAAATCCGTCAATCTGCTGTAGACTGCGGCCCTCCGGAAAATGAGACTCGGTCACCGGAAGCCGGATAGATATCATGTGTGCAAAGCAGGTCAGAGACGCGATCTGGTTTGCGATCATCCGGCCGTCGTCCAGATAAAAAGCGTAAAGTTCCAGCGCAGCACCATTTCCGGCACGGATTCCTCTGGCGTGGATCTGAAGGACACAGGACTGATAATGACGGGCGATTTTCAGGAAACCTACATTGCGTTTCCTCTGATTATTTTCATATTCATATAAATAGCAGATGCCAGGATTCATAGATTACCTCTGGTCTTGTCTTTTTCATGTCTATTTTATTCGTTAAAGGAGAGAAAAAGAACCGGATTTGTAAAGCATGGTCCGGCAGGTGGAAGGCAAAGGGGAAAATGGGCAATGGACCCGTGGATATTATTGACTAAAAGCCGGAAGGGCAGGAAAGAAATGTTATGACAGAGATTGGGAAAACAGATATAATACTACAAGCCGCACAGGACAAAGCAAAGAGGGAGCTCCTTCAGAAATGCGGGGATGATTCTGCTGCAGCTCAGGCTGAGACAGACCGAAAATATATGAAGGAAGCACTGAAGCAGGCAAGGAAAGCCTATGCTCTGGAAGAGACGCCGATCGGCTGTGTGATCGTGTATGAGGGTAAGATCATCGGCAGAGGCTACAATCGCCGTAATACAGACAAAAGTCCACTGGCACATGCGGAGATTACTGCAATCCGGAAAGCAAGCAAAAAGCTGGGGGACTGGAGATTGGAGGGCTGTATCATGTACGTGACGCTGGAGCCGTGTCAGATGTGCGCCGGAGCTATCGTGCAGTCCCGTCTGACCCGGGTGGTGGCAGGATGTATGAATCCTAAGGCCGGATGCGCCGGTTCTGTACTGAACCTGCTCCAGATGGAACAGTTCAATCACCAGGCGGAACTGGTAACCGGGGTCATGGAAGAGGAGTGCAGTGCCCTGATGAAGCAGTTCTTCCGGGAACTGCGGCAGAAAAATAAGATGAGAAAACAGTCGGAGGCCGGAGAAAGGAGCGGAAATCAGTGAGGGACAGCTTTGGCAGAGAGATAAACTACATGAGAATATCTATCACAGACTGGTGCAATCTCAGATGCAGATATTGCATGCCGGAAGGAATTTGTCTGACCTCTATGAGCGATATCCTTACCTTCGAGGAGATTGAACAGGTCTGCCGGGCAGCTGTCGGAACGGGGATCACCCGGTTCAAGATCACCGGCGGCGAGCCTCTTGTCAGGATCGGGTGTCCGCAGCTGGTGGGCATGATCAAAAGTATTCCCGGTGTGGAGCAGGTGACACTTACGACAAACGGCGTCCTGCTGGGTAAATATCTGGATGAGCTGATCAGAAATGGAATAGATGCGGTGAACATCAGTCTGGACACAATGAAAGCTGACGTTTACAGACAGATCACAGGATTTGATTGTCTGGCAGCAGTGGAGCAAAGTATTGTCCGGTCCCTTGAACGGGGGGTAAAGGTGAAGATAAACTTCGTACCCCAGTATAGAGTAAATGATGAGGAATGGGAGGAGTTTGCCAGGCTTACATTAAAATGGCAGATAGATGTACGATTTATCGAGATGATGCCCGTTGGCTGGGGAAAGAAATGTACCGGAGTATCGGGCGATGAGATCCTGGAGAAACTGAAATCGGAGTATCCCGGGATGAAAAAAGATGAGAGTGTACATGGAAACGGGCCTGCCGTCTATTACAGGCTTCCGGGAGCACTGGGAAGCGTGGGATTCATCAGTGCTATTCATGGAAAATTCTGCAGTTCCTGTAACCGGATCCGCATGACCGCGGAGGGAGAGCTCAAGCCCTGTCTCTGTTACAGAGAAAGTGTGGATATCAGGAAGGTGCTGAGATCTCCTGGCAGCAGTATAGAAGCGCTGGAGACGGTCATTCGTGAGGTGGTGAGCCGGAAGCCGCAGATGCATTGCTTCGGAAGCGGCGATGGAGGGGATGAGGACAGGCAGATGGTCCAGCTCGGAGGATAAGGAGGGATTCCTTGCAGCTGATTTACATATGATGCGTGTCCTGTGATGTGTACTCATATATGATATATATGAGGCGTATATGATATGTATGAAACGAAAATCCCGGATGGAATACCGTATGACAGTTATCTGCCATGGTACCCCATCCGGGATTTTCGGTGTGCGGGTTAAATGTACTGTCTGTCAACAGAGAAGACAGTAACGATTTATATTCTTTTGCGTGCATTGCGCTTCGAACATGACCAACAGACGTTACCCCGGCAGTTGGCTCAGCCCAGGCACCCTCACGGCACCCGAGAGCTCCTGCTTAGTGCTGCTCCGTTCCCGGCCTGACACGGTTCACAGGTTCCCGTCGCGTGAGACCCAGACATCAACGCCACTTTCCGGGGGCAGCTCTGCCAGCTGCCGCCCTCTGCGCAATATCACCCCTGCTATAGCGGATTGCAGGTACAAGGTACCGCTAACACCCCGGCTGCACAAGATATAATTTTACAGGTTTTTTCCTGAAATGTCAATGGATAGAGGACGTTTTCGTTTACTTAAGCGGGGAAATGTAGTAAAATTTCTGATTGGGGACGTAGTGAAATTCAATTTTACTACGTCCCCGAAGGAGGAGAGGCATGAAGATTATTCTTGCGGCGATCAACGCGAAATACATCCATTCAAATCTTGCGGTGTACAGTCTTCGGGCATATGCCGAACAGTACAGTAAGGAGATATCAATCAAAGAATATACGATCAATCAGTCTATGGACAGTATCCTTATGGAGCTGTTCGGAGAGAATCCTGACGTAATATGTTTTTCCTGCTATCTGTGGAACATACTGTATGTGGAGCAGATCATGACAGAGCTGCCTAAGATCCTGCCAAAGGCGAGGATCTGGCTGGGCGGACCGGAGGTTTCCTATGATGCTCCGGAGCTGTTGCGCCGTTATCCAATGGCTGAGGGAATCATGTGCGGGGAAGGGGAGGAGTCTTTTCTGGAACTGGTGGAATATTTTCATGGTGAAGCGGGGAGATGCCTGAGAAATATCCGGGGGATCGCTTATCGTGATAATAAAGGCAGGGTACAGGTAAATGATCCACGTCCGGTACTGGATCTGAGCACGATTCCTTTTGTATATGGCAGAGAGTACAACACTATGGAAACATTTCGGAACCGGATCATTTATTATGAGTCCAGCAGAGGATGTCCGTTTTCCTGCAGTTATTGTCTCTCATCTATAGATAAATGTCTGCGTTTCCGAGATATAGATCTTGTCAGGCGAGAACTACAGTTTTTCCTCGATCAAAATGTTCCGCAGGTGAAATTTGTGGACCGGACATTCAACTGCCGGCACGACCACGCTATGGCAGTGTGGACCTATATTGCAGAGCATGACAACGGAATAACGAATTTTCATTTTGAGGTATCAGCAGACCTTCTAAATGATGCAGAGATCGCGCTGATCCGGACCATGCGCCCGGGACTGATCCAGCTGGAGATTGGTGTGCAGTCTGCCAATGAGAGAACAATCCGTGAAATACGGCGGAACATGAATCTGGATGAAGTGAGACGGAAGACGGCATTGATCCGGGAGCAGAGAAATGTGCATCAGCACCTTGATCTGATCGCCGGACTTCCATGGGAGGATTATGAAAGTTTTGCCAGATCATTTGACGTGGTATATGCCATGAAGCCGGATCAGCTTCAGCTGGGCTTCCTGAAAGTCCTGAAGGGTTCGCTGATGTACGAAAATGCAGAAGAGTACAGGCTTCAGTATCAGAGCCGTCCGCCCTATGAAGTACTGTCTACGAAATGGCTGTCCTACGGGGATGTGATCCGTCTGAAGAAAGTGGAAGAGATGGTGGAAGTGTATTATAACAGCGGTCAGTTTAGCCATACCCTGGAGCATCTGGAGACAGCAGAGAAGAATAACGGGGCGGGGCGCTGTTTCTCCACTGCATTTTCCTTGTTTGAGGCTCTTGCTGCTTACTATGACAGCAGGGGCTTGAATGGAATCAGTCATTCCAGGATCGCCAGGTATAAGATCCTCTATGATTTTATACAGGAATCAGACGTCTGTGGAGGAGAATGCTGGCGGGAGTGGCTGGCTCTGGACATATATCTTCGTGAAAATGTAAAGAACCGCCCGGAATTCCTGGGGGAAAGTAAGGTTTCGAAAGAAGAAGCGGCGGAATTTTACAGAAAAGAAGAAGAGGAACGCCATTTCCTGAAGGGATATGAGGAATATGACTACCGGCAGATGAGAAAGATGACTCATCTGGAGCGGATCAGGGATAAGCTGCTGCTTTTTGACTACAGAAACAGAAATCCGCTGAACGGGGATGCTGGGGTGTACGAAGTGCAGTGATAAAAATCTTCCCCGTCTTGCAAAAACTATATAAAGAGTATAAAATGTAAACAATTGCACTCTGAGAAGAACAGACATGGATGGAAAGGAGGAGCCGGATGAATTTTTATGATAAACGGCTCAGACGTATCATATCTATTATTATTATCATTCTGATCGTCGCCATGGTGGCGACGATGGTGATTCCTTATCTGGCATAGAGGAATATGAAAAAGAATCACTGGCAGACGGACAGGAGCTGATGATATATGGCGGAGAGCAGGAAGAATGGCAGGAAGCGTTCCGGCGGCAGCCGGAGGAACAGAAGGACAGTGATCGGATTGGCTGCTGTATTTTTCTGCGCCCTGCTCACGGTCATCGTGATCCAGATCTTGTTGAGATACACTATTAGCCGGTATGATCCGGATGTGATCATCAGCGGCGTGTATGTGGGAGAGACGGACGTGTCCGGGATGACAAGGGAACAGGCAAAGGAAGCGGTGGAAGCTACTCTTCAGTTATATGGCGGAGAAAAGATCACATTCCAGCTGGAAAATGGCAATCGGGCGGGGGCAGTGCTGGCGGAACTGGGAATATCTGTGAAGAATCTGGATGAGATCCTTCAGCAGGCGGCAGATTACGGGAAAAAGGGGAATCCCGTGGACTGCTATAAGATTCTGAAAGCGGCGGAAACAAATGATAATCAGAAGATTTTTCCGGTGGAATATCAAGTTACAGAGGAAGGTGCGCGTCAGACGCTGGAAGCCCGTTTGAACAGTCTGCTGAAAGCTCCAGTGAACGCCCGTCTGACTCAGTCTGAGGAGAAAACTGTGGTTCTGGAAGATACACCGGGAGAGAAGCTCGATATTACCGCTACTGTAGCAAATATTAATCAGCTGATCGGCGGAGAATGGGATAAAAGAGGCGGAGCCGTACAGGCTGAAACAGCTGTGCGTGAAGCAGATATTACGGTAGAGCAACTGTCTGAGATCACGGATGTGCTCGGCACATTCAGCACCTGGTACGGGGACAGCAGTGACGGAAGAAAGGCAAATGTAGAGTCTGGCGCCAGGCACCTGGATGGTATGCTGGTCAAGCCGGGCGAAGAAGTGTCGGTCCATGATGTGACAGCTCCCTATACAGAGGAAAACGGCTATGCCATGGCGCCCTCCTATGAGAACGGTGAAGTAGTGGATTCCATGGGAGGCGGGATCTGTCAGGTGTCCACGACCCTGTATAACACTCTGCTGCTCTCAGAGGTAGAGATTGTGGAGCGGTATGCACACTCCAGAGAAGTGTCTTATGTGGATCCGTCCATGGACGCGGCTATTGCCGGGGACATTAAGGATCTGAAGTTCAGGAACAACAAAGAGACACCTATCTATATTGAAGCAGTGCTGTCTGACGGAAATCTCCGGTTCAACCTGTACGGAAAAGAGACCAGACCGGCAGAACGGACCGTAGAGTTTGAAAGTGAATCCCTGGAAACGATAGAGTCAGATGAGAAGACCTATGTGGCAACGGATGACAGAATTGGTAAAATATATACAAAAGGCTCCGGCCGTACGGGGCTCACTGCCCAGCTATGGAAGATCATCTATGAAAATGGCGAGGAAGTGAGCCGGGAAACAGTCAATTACAGTCAGTACAGCGCATCCGGAGAGACGATCGCGGTGGGAACCGCTTCGGATAACGAAGAAGATACGGCAAAGATGAGAGAAGCTGTAGAGACTCAGGATGAGGGCAGGATCAAGGCTGCTATCAGTGAGATAACTCGGCCGGAAAATGATGCGCAGACAGACGCGGAAAGTGAAGATCAGAGCAATCAGTAGACAGGATAATAAACAAAACAGAAGGAAAGGAAAGCGGGAATCATGAGAGAGGGGAAGATATCCCGGACGGTCTGGAACCGGTATATCAGGAAACAACTGCATAGGGAAAGAAATGAAGTACTTGGAACACCCTCCTGGACGGGAACCTGTTCTGCCATCAGAGGGGAAGCGTCAGACGCTTTTATGTGGACAGAGTCATCAGCCTCCGGAACCGGAACCCGGATCGGATATTATGCTGCCATGAAGGCAGCAGGAGATCTTGCTGCCTGCGGTGTCAGGCCGCTGGGGGTGTCGGTGAATTTCCTTCTGCCTCCGGACATTCCGGAAGAGCTGACAGGGGAGCTGACAGCCGGGGTGGAAGAGGCCTGTGCAAGGGCGGACATGCAGATAACCGGGGTAACAGGAGAGGTCAGCAGAGCAGTTGCCTGTCCCATTGTCTCTGTCACGGCAGCAGGTTTTGTGGAAAGGGAAGCAGCAGCTGCTTTCAGACCTGCGGTCCGAAGCGGTGTTTCAGCAATACAAGACAGAGCCGCCGCCGCACAGAGTGTCCGCCCTTCAGCGCAGGGTGAGGGTATCCGGCCCGGGCAGGAGATCCTGCTCTGCGGATATGCCGGACTGGAGGGGACATTGCGGATACTGGATGAGGCGGGGCAGGAGCTGAGCGGCAGATTTGTCCCAACCTTTCTGAGAAAGACGGCGGATCTGAAACAGGATATCGTCATACCCGGACTTCTGCTGGAAGCGTGCGCAGAGGTGGGATGGAATCATATCTCTGCCATCCGGCAGATCGGCAGCGGCGGTATCTTCGCCGCACTGTGGGAGATGGCAGAAGAGTCCGGCAGCGGTCTGGAGCTGGATCTTCGAGCTATATCTATGAAGCAGGAGACGGTAGAGATATGCGAGTTTTTCCGACTCAATCCTTACCAGCTTACCTCTGCGGGGAGCTTTCTGATCGCTGCAGACAGCGCAGAACGGATGATCGAGGTGCTGGAGAAGGCGGGGGCACGAGCCGGAAGGCTTGGGGTTGCTACAGCGCAGAAGGCGCGGGTGATCACAAGCGGAGAAGAGATAAGATATATGGACAGGCCCGCACCTGACGAACTGCTCAGATGGCAGGACGAACGGATGACAGGCAGCTGAGAGAAATAGATATTTAACAGCCGGGAGGCTTAAACACTTTATGTATGAAAACAATGGCATGTCAGGAGGTAATCTTATGAATGAAAAGAAAGAACAGCTGAGAATTGAGATATTAAAATATATCGAAAAAAACAGCCGTGTAGATCTGGGAGAACTTGCGGTTCTCCTTGGTGTTGAAGAGACAGAAGTCGCAAATGAAATGGCAGAGATGGAGAAGGAGAAGATCATCTGTGGATATCATACACTGATCGATTGGGACAAAGCAGGTGTAGAGATGGTGACCGCATTGATTGAGGTGCGTGTCACACCTCAGAGAGACAGAGGATTCGACCGGATCGCGGAAAGAATCTATAACTATCCGGAAGTATATGCGGTTTATCTGATTTCGGGAAGCTACGATCTGCTTGTCACACTGGAGGGGAAGACGCTGAAAGAGGTGTCAAGATTTGTGTCAGAGAAGCTGTCGCCGATTGATGAGGTGCTGAGCACAGCAACTCATTTTATTCTGAAAAAATATAAAGACCACGGGACGATCATGGGGGCAAAAAAAGAGTCGGAAAGGATGCTGGTGACGCCATGACAAGAAATCCATTATCAAAGAAAATCATTGATATACAGCCATCCGGGATCCGGAAGTTTTTCGATGTGGCAAATGAGATGAAGGACGCTATTTCTCTGGGAGTGGGCGAGCCGGATTTTGATACACCATGGCGGATCCGGGAAGAGGGAATCTTTTCCCTGGAAAAAGGAAGAACATTTTATACATCGAATGCAGGACTCCAGGAGCTGCGTAATGAGATATGCAGATATCTTGAAAGAAAGATTCATGTTTCTTATGATCCGAAAAAAGAAACTCTTGTTACTGTGGGAGGCAGTGAGGCCATCGATGTTGGACTGAGATGTATGCTGGATCCGGGAGATGAGGTCCTGATCCCTCAGCCGTGTTATGTGTCCTATCTGCCCTGTACGGTGATGGCGGATGGAGTTCCGGTGACTGTGCCCCTTCAGCACAAAAATGAATTTAAGCTGACGGTAGAGGATCTGGAGAAGTATACGACTCCGAAAACAAAGGTGCTGATCATGCCGTTTCCGAACAATCCCACCGGATCTGTGATGACAAAGGAGGATCTGGAGCCGGTAGCGGAATTTGTGAAAGAACACGATCTGTTTGTGCTTTCGGATGAGATATACTCGGAGCTGACATATGGAAGCGAACATGTCTCCATTGCTTCACTTCCGGGAATGCGGGAGAGGACCATTGTGATCAACGGATTTTCCAAAGGATTCGCCATGACCGGATGGCGTCTGGGATTTTGCTGCGGACCGGAAGTCATCATCGAGCAGATGGTCAAGCTGCATCAGTTCGCTATCATGTGTGCCCCTACCACCAGCCAGTATGCGGCGGTGGAAGGTCTGCGGAACTGTGATGACGAAGTGCAGGAAATGCGGAAGTCCTATGACCAGAGAAGACGTTTCCTTATGAACGAGTTCAGACGGATGGGGCTGGAATGCTTTGAGCCTCACGGTGCATTTTATGTGTTCCCGAGTATACAGGAGTTTGGGATGACATCGGAAGAGTTTGCTACCCGTCTGCTCAACGAAGAGAAAGTGGCGGTTGTGCCGGGAACTGCATTTGGAGACTGTGGAGAGGGATTCCTGCGTATTTCCTATGCGTATTCTCTGGATGATCTGAAAGAGGCTCTGGGCAGGGTGGAGAGCTTTATCCGTCGGCTCAGAGGGGAGGCGTAAGTATGCTCAATATTGTCCTGCTGGAGCCTGAGATCCCGGCAAATACAGGAAATATCGGACGTACCTGCGTGGCGTCGGGAACGCGCCTCCATCTGATCGAACCGCTGGGGTTCAGCTTAAGTGAGAAAGCACTGAAGCGGGCTGGAATGGATTACTGGAAAGAACTGGATGTGACCACGTATATTGACTATCAGGATTTCCTGGATCAGAATCCGGGGGCAAAGATATACATGGCTACAACAAAAGCACGGAAAGTGTATACGGAAGTGGCCTACGAGCCGGACTGTTACATCATGTTCGGCAAGGAGAGTGCGGGTATCCCGGAGGAAATCCTTGTGGAAAATCAGGAAAACTGCATCAGGATTCCAATGATGGGAGATATCCGTTCTCTGAACCTGGGAAATTCTGTGGCGGTGGTGCTTTATGAGGCGCTGCGGCAGAACGGTTTCCCGGGGATGAACCTGGAGGGACAGCTTCACAGACTGAAGTGGAAAGAATAGTCAAAGAAACAAAGATAACGAAAAAACGGAAAAGCGTACAGAGAAAAGAAAAGCTCTGTGCGCTTTTCTGTTTTCTGCAAGAAGCCTGACAGGCAGCGGATATATTCACATGAGTATATATTTTTCTGTCTTAAGATGCATTTTGCTATATATCAGTTAAACTTATAATTTCTTCGAAGTTATAATTATAAATGATTTGAAAGATTTTACCAATTTGGTATATAATAACAACAACCTATTTATGTAATATGCACAAAATATAGAAATGCATGAAGTGGAGCATATTGGAAACGATATGAAAGCAGGGATTTGTTGGAGGAAAGGTGGTGCAGGAAAATATGGTTGAAGAAACGATCCGGATCATCCGTGAGACAGAGCGGAAGGCGGATGATATGGTAAAGGAAGCGGAGGAAAAAGGCGGACAGATGATCGGTGAAGCCCGGAGTCAGGGAGAGCAGATCCGTGAGGAAGCACTGGAATCTGCCCGCAGCCGGGCAGAACAGATGAGGAAGGCGGTAGAAGACAAGGCGACAGAGATGAGAGCCAGGGCTGCCGGAAAACTGGCGGATGAGATAGACAGACTGAAGGCCGGGGCAAGGGAACGGGAATCAGAGGCGGTGGATCTGGTCGTATCGCATCTCATATAAGTATAAGCGGTATCGCAGTGGATAAGGGAAGAGAATCTACCCTGTCCAATCTTTACAATATCTATAAAGCGAAAACAACATTTAAGAAAAGGAGGGGATAGACCATGGCAGTACTCAGGATGCAGCGGATCACGATCTGCGCCCTGAAGAAGGACCGGAAGGCAATCCTGGAAACACTGCAGCACTTCGGAACTCTGGAAGTGGATCATGTGATCGAAGAAGATCAGGATTTCAGGAAGATGGATACTGCGGGGCAGCGTATGGGATTTGAAAAGGCGGCTGCCGCGGCAGATCAGGCTCTGGATATTCTGGACCGGTATGCCCCTGAGAAGAAGTCCATGCTGGCTTCCCTGGAAGGCAAGAAGTTGATCAGTTTCGAGAAGGGGCGGGCAGTGCAGGAGGAACGGAGAGAACTGCTGAAGACTGCAAGAAGGATCATGGAACTTGACCGGGAGCACGGGGAACAGCTGGCTCAGATCCGTAAACTGGAGAATGTCATCGAGAGCCTTGCTCCCTGGATGTCCCTGGACGTGCCGGTACAGCGTCTGGAGACGGAACGGACGGTTATGCTGCCGGGAACCATGCCTGGAGGGATGACTACGGAGAGGATTGAGGAACTCCTGGCGGAGAAGACTCCGGAAGTCACGGGAGCCGACGTCCATATCATTTCTCAGGAGCAGAATTCGGTCTGCCTGACCGTACTCTGTATGAAAGAGGATGAGGCGGCGGTCGAGGAAGTCCTCAGAAGTGAAGGGGTTGCCCGGCCGTCCCAGATGAGCGGGCAAGTGCCTGCCAGACAGAAGGAGGAACTGGAGAAAGAAATCCGGGAGTGCAGGACAAGGGGCGCCGAGCTGGAGAAGCAGATCGGGGAACTGGCTGTTCAGAGGGAGAAGCTTAGGATCACATCTGATTACTACAGGGTAAGAGCAGATAAGTATCAGGTACTGGGACAGCTGCCTCAGTCCAGAAGGACATTTGTCATAAGCGGATATATTCCCCAGTGTCAGGCTTCCCGGGTGGCGGACCATCTGTCAGAGCATTATGACTGTGAGGTGGAAGTGGAGGATCTGAAGCCGGATGAAGAAGCTCCGGTGATCCTGAAGAACAATCCGTTCTCTGCCAGTATGGAGGGAGTGGTGGAGTCTTATGGACTGCCTGCCAACGGAGAGATCGATCCTACCACCATCATGTCATTCTTCTATGTGTTTTTCTTTGGGATGATGCTCTCGGACGCAGCCTACGGACTGATCGTTGCCGTGGTGTGCGGGATCCTGGTGCGGAAGTATCCGAGGATGTCGCCGGGCATGCGGAAATCACTGAAACTGTTTTTCTACTGTGGGATCTCTACGGTAGTGTGGGGCGTCCTGTTCGGGGGATATTTTGGAAATATTGTTGATATAGTAACGGAAAAGTTTCTGGGAAGGACGATTACACCACCGGCACTGTGGTTTGTTCCGCTGGATGAGCCCATGAAACTGCTGCTGTTTTCACTGCTCTTCGGTGTAATCCATCTGTTTACCGGACTGGCGATCAAGGGCTATCTGTGCATCAGAGAAGGGAAGATGCTGGATTTCTTCTGTGATGTGGTGCTCTGGTTCCTGCTCCTGGTGGGACTGCTCCTGATGCTCCTGCCCAGCAGCCTGTTCGCATCCATCGCCCAGATGGAGATCGTTTTTCCGGGATGGCTGAACACGCTTGCGAAGGTTCTCGCGGCGTCAGGGGCCATCGGCATCGTTCTGATGTCCGGACGGTCCAACCGCAATCCTGCGCTTCGGATTGCCCTCGGGGCGTACGATCTGTATAACATTACCGGCTGGCTAAGCGATGTGCTTTCCTATTCACGTTTGTTGGCGCTGGGCCTTGCCACAGGAGTTATCGCATCGGTTATTAACCAGATGGGAAGCATGCTTCCCAACAACCTGATCGGGATCTTGTTCTTCATCCTGATCTTCATTGTGGGACACTCCATGAATCTGGCTATCAACCTGCTGGGTGCCTACGTACACACGAACCGGCTTCAGTTTGTGGAGTTCTTCGGGAAATTTTATGAGGGCGGCGGACGGCCATTCCGCCCGTTCAGAGAAAATACAAAATATACGGATATTAAGGAGGAAAAAATATCATGAGTGAATTAGGAATCGTATACGCGTTACTTGGAGCGGCAGTAGCTGTTCTGCTGTCAGGAACAGGATCCGCCATCGGCGTAGGTATTGCAGGTCAGGCGGCGGCAGGTGTCGTGACAGAGGATCCGTCAAAATTTGCAAAGGTGCTGATCATCCAGCTGCTTCCCGGTACACAGGGACTCTACGGGCTGCTGATCGGATTTATCACGTTATCCAAGATTGGTGTACTGGGCGGAGGTCTGGCGGATCTGGACGTACAGACCGGACTTCTGATCCTGGCAGCCTGCCTGCCTATCGGCGTAGTTGGTCTTCTCTCCGCGATTGCTCAGGGGAAGACGGCTGCCTCTTCGATCGGAATTGTGGCAAAGAAACCGGATCAGTTCGGAAAGGCCATGCTGTTCCCGGCTATGGTTGAGACCTACGCTATCCTGGCTCTTCTGATCTCTTTCCTCTCTGTTACCGGAATCCAGGTGTAAACCAGCAGAATTGAGCAAAGAAGGAGAGCGGGACTATGAGTGGACTTGATAAGATGAAGGCCCGGATCCTGGAAGAGGCGGAAGGCTCCGCCCGGGAGATCCTGGATAATGCCCGCAGAGAGGCTGACGGGATCCTGGAGGCGGCGGAGAAAGAAGCTCGGGCCGAAGCGGACACCCTAATGGCGAAGGCGCAGCGGGACGCGGACGATTATGAGAAACGAACGGTTTCCGCACTGGATATGGAGCGGAAAAGGCAGCTTCTCGCCGCCCGCCAGGAGATCATAAGTGAAGTTCTGGACAGAGCTTATGAAAAGGTCCGGGATCTGGATGAGAAAGAATATTTTGAAGTCATGGGAAAACTTCTGGAGAAATATGTCCAGCCTGAGGCAGGTTTGATCTGCTTCTCAGGGAAAGATCTGGAAAGAATGCCGGAGGAGTTCCGGGAGAAGATACAGATGACCGCCAAAGATCGGGGAGGCAGCCTGACACTGTCGGAAGAACCGGGGCAGATGGAGGCCGGGTTCCTGCTGATCTATGGAGGGATCGAGGAGAACTGTACTCTGAGTGCAGTGTTCCGGGGAAAGAGAGATGAATTGGCGGATCTAGTGAATAGAGAACTCTTCGGAAAGGGAGACGGTAAGGAGGGACGGAGTTGAGCAATACGAAATATACCTATGCCGTCGCCCGTATCCGTGCCCTTGAGAACTCACTGCTGACGGATGCGTTCATCGGTCAGCTGCTGGGGTGTCCGACCGTGGAACAGGCCATGCAGCTCCTGGCTGAAAAGGGCTGGGGCAGCGGTTCCACGGAGGAAGATATGGAGGATATGCTGGCGGAAGAGGAGAAGAAGGCATGGCAGGTGATCCGGGATACAGCTCCGGATATGAAAGTATTTGACGTGCTGTCCTGTCCCAGACTGTATCATAACCTGAAGGCGGCGGTGAAGGCTGTCTGCACAGGTTCCCATGTGGAGGATATATTCTATGATGGCTGCTCTGTCTCGGGGGATGAGATGATGCGGATCGTGGAGAATAAAGAGTTCGACCGCCTCCCGGGCAGAATGTCCGGGATCGCAAGAGAGGCATTTGAGACGCTGCTGCATACAGGGGACGGCCAGCTCTGTGATATCATGATCGACCGGGCAGCTCTGGAGGCTGTACAGGAAGCCGGCAGGCAGTCCGGAGAACCAATCATCCTGGAGTATGCGGACACTACGGTCTCCATCGCGGATATCAAGATCGCTGTGCGGTGCTGCCGGACAGGCAAGTCCGCCGAGTTTATGCAAAGCGCCATGGCGGAATGCAGGGGAGTCAGTGTGGAGCAGCTGATCCGGGCGGCTCTGTCGGGAGAAGATGAGATCATAAAGTACCTGGAGGGAACGTCCTATGCAGGCGGCGCCTCGGCACTTGCCGAATCACCTTCCGCATTTGAGCGGTGGTGCGATGACCGGATGACGGAGTCCATGAAGCCTCAGAAATACGAGACTTTTTCTGTGGGGCCGCTGCTGGCGTATCTGCTTGCCCGGGAAAATGAGATTAAAACAGTGCGGATCATCCTGACCGGAAAGCAGAACGGTTTTCCGGATGATGCGATTCGGGAAAGGGTAAGGGAGATGTATGTATAAGATAGCAGTGATTGGCGATTATGACAGCATATACGGGTTCGCTACTTTGGGACTGAGCATCTGCCCTGTCAGAACACGGGAGGAGACGCGTGTGAAGCTGAGAGAGCTGGCGGACAGTGATTACGGGATCATCTATATCACGGAAGCGGCTGCGGCCCAGGTGCCTGGAGAAATCGAGAAATACCGGGAGAGTCCCCTTCCTGCCATCATCCTGATCCCCGGCGTATCGGGCAATACCGGCGCAGGTGTGGAAGGCGTTCGGAAGACGGTGGAACAGGCAGTGGGATCGGATATTCTGTTTGGAGGAGTAAGCTAATGAGTACAGGAGTGATTAAGAAAGTCGCAGGCCCTCTGGTCATCGCTGAGGGAATGCGTGATGCAAATATGTTTGACGTGGTCCGCGTGAGCAGGCAGCGCCTGATCGGTGAGATCATCGAGATGCACGGAGACGAGGCGTCCATCCAGGTCTACGAGGAGACTTCCGGACTGGGCCCGGGAGAACCGGTGGAGTCCATGGAAGTGCCCATGTCGGTGGAACTTGGGCCGGGTCTGATCACCAGTATTTATGACGGAATCCAGAGACCCCTGGACGATATTATGAAGATCTCCGGAAATAATCTGAAGCGTGGCGTGGAAGTGCCATCTCTGAAGCGGGATCTGAAATGGGAGTTTGTTCCCACGGTCCAGGCCGGAGATGAAGTGGGGCCGGGAGATGTGATAGGTACGGTACAGGAGACGGTGCTGGTACAGCAGAAGATCATGGTGCCCTACGGGATCTCAGGAACTATAAAGGAAATCCGGGGCGGAACATTTACCGTAGAAGAGACGGTGGCCGTGGTGGAGACGGAAAATGGCGAGAAGGAGCTGACTCTGATGCAGCGATGGCCCGTGCGCCAGGGAAGACCATATAAGAAGAAGCTGCCGCCGGAAATGCCTCTGGTGACCGGACAGAGGGTTATTGATACTTTCTTCCCCATCGCAAAAGGCGGTGTGGCAGCAGTTCCGGGGCCTTTCGGAAGCGGAAAGACGGTGATCCAGCATCAGCTGGCAAAATGGGCGGAAGCGGATATCGTAGTCTATATCGGATGCGGCGAGCGTGGCAATGAGATGACAGATGTGCTCAACGAGTTCCCGGAGCTGAAGGATCCGAAGACAGGGCAGCCTCTGATGCAGCGGACAGTCCTCATCGCCAATACTTCGGATATGCCGGTGGCTGCCCGGGAGGCATCCATTTATACAGGAATCACCATTGCAGAATATTTCCGGGATATGGGGTATTCGGTAGCGCTGATGGCGGACTCTACTTCCCGCTGGGCGGAGGCTCTCAGGGAGATGTCGGGCCGTCTGGAAGAGATGCCCGGCGAGGAAGGATATCCTGCTTATCTGGGAAGCCGTCTGGCTCAGTTCTACGAGCGGGCAGGACATGTGATCTCTCTTGGAAAGGAAGACCGGGAGGGCGCCCTCTCCGTGATCGGCGCTGTATCTCCGCCGGGAGGTGACACGTCAGAGCCGGTATCTCAGGCGACCCTGCGTATTGTCAAGGTGTTCTGGGGACTGGATTCCGAGCTGGCATATAAGAGGCATTTCCCGGCTATCAACTGGCTGAACAGTTACTCCCTGTATCTGGATGACATGGAGAAATGGTTCAACGCGGAGGTGGCTCCTGACTGGATGGAGGGGCGTCAGAAGATGATGAGCCTGCTCCAGGAGGAAGCAGAACTGGAAGAGATCGTGAAGATGGTAGGTATGGACGCTCTGTCTCCCGGGGACCGGCTGAAGATGGAAGCGGCCCGGTCCATTCGTGAGGATTTTCTGCATCAGAATTCTTTTCATGAGATCGATACCTATACATCGCTTAAGAAGCAGTATATGATGATGCGTCTGGTCAATGCATTCTATGAAAAATCCAGGGATGCGCTGGAAAAGGGCGCTCCTTTGAACCGTCTGATATCCATGCCTGTGCGGGAGCAGATCGGACGTTTCAAATATGTGACAGAGGACGCGCTGGATGAGTCCTATGCAAAAGTGGAAGAAGAACTGAACGCGCAGATTGCAGAGGCGCTTAGAAAGGGGGAACGCTAAATGCCGAAAGAATATAGAACCATACAGGAAGTGGCCGGACCGCTGATGCTGGTCCGCGGCGTGGAGGGCGTGACCTATGACGAGCTGGGGGAGATCGAACTTGCCAGCGGCGAGACGAGACGGTGTAAGGTGCTGGAAGTAAACGGAAGTGATGTGTTGGTCCAGCTCTTCGAGAGCTCCACTGGTATAAATCTTTCTAACAGCAAAGTCCGTTTCCTGGGAAGAAGCATGGAACTGGGGGTGTCCGAGGATATGCTTGGCCGTGTATTCGACGGCCTTGGCCGTCCCATTGATGAGGGACCGGAGATTCTTCCGGAAGCCCGCATGGATATAAACGGTCTGCCTATGAACCCGGCGGCAAGAAGCTATCCGGAGGAGTTCATCCAGACCGGAGTATCCGCCATCGACGGACTGAACACACTGGTCCGCGGTCAGAAGCTGCCGATCTTCTCCGCTTCCGGTCTGCCTCATGCCCAGCTGGCGGCACAGATCGCCAGACAGGCAAAGGTACTGGGAAAGGATGAAAACTTTGCCGTTGTATTTGCCGCTATGGGAATCACATTTGAGGAGTCCAACTTCTTCATCGAGAGCTTCCGCGAGACCGGAGCTCTGGACCGGACCGTCCTCTTCGTAAACCTGGCAAATGACCCGGCTATCGAGCGTATCGCCACGCCGAAGATGGCCCTGACCGCGGCAGAGTATCTTGCCTTTGAAAAAGATATGCACGTGCTGGTCATCCTGACCGATATTACCAACTACGCGGACGCCCTCCGGGAAGTCTCCGCAGCCCGCAAGGAAGTGCCGGGGCGCCGTGGATATCCGGGATATATGTACACAGACCTGGCGTCCATTTACGAGAGAGCGGGAAGACAGCGGGGGAAAAAGGGAAGCATCACCATGATCCCTATCCTGACCATGCCCGAGGATGACAAGACCCACCCGATCCCGGACCTGACCGGATATATCACCGAGGGGCAGATCATCCTGAGCCGTGAGCTCTACCGCAAGGGAATCACACCGCCCATCGATGTGCTGCCGTCCCTGTCGCGACTGAAGGACAAGGGAATCGGCGAGGGCAAGACCAGGGCCGATCACTCCAATACAATGAACCAGCTCTTCTCTGCCTATGCCCGCGGAAAAGACGCCAAGGAGCTGATGGTGATCCTGGGCGAGGCGGCCCTCACCGAAATCGACCTGATGTATGCCAGATTCGCCGATGCCTTCGAGAAAGAATACGTCTCCCAGGGCTACAACACAGACCGCAGCATCGAAGAGACCCTGGACATCGGCTGGAAGCTTCTCCGCATGCTCCCACGCGCCGAACTAAAACGAATCGATGACAAATATCTGGATAAATACTACGGGACTGTCCCCGAAGCGTAAGCGCAGCGGGACTGTCCCAGAAGCCCTGAAAAGGGCGGAAAATCGACTGTCCCCGAAGCGTAAGCGCAGAAACTCAACAAGGAGGTGGCGGGTTTGGCTGGAAAGCATGTAAATCCGACCCGGATGGAATTGACCCGCTTGAAGAAAAAGCGAGTCACGGCGATCCGTGGACATAAACTGTTAAAAGACAAACGGGATGAATTGATGCGCCAGTATCTGGATCTGGTGAGGGAGAACATGGAGGTTCGGAAGAAAGTGGAAGCAGGCATCCGCTCCGCAAACCGGAATTTCGTGATCGCGAAAGCCGGCATGTCAGCGGCGGCGCTGAACACGGCACTTATGGCTCCGAAACAGGAAGTAAACCTGGAAGCCGGCGAGAAGAATGTAATGAGCGTGGATATCCCGGTTTTTGAATATAAGACAAGGACTGCGGATGAAAATGATATCTATTCCTATGGATTTGCATTTACTTCCGCAGATCTGGACGGAGCTGTGAAGTCTCTGGCGGATATCCTGCCAGACATGATCCGGCTGGCGGAGTGCGAGAAAGCCTGCCAGCTGATGGCGGCAGAGATCGAGAAGACGAGAAGAAGGGTAAATGCACTGGAACATGTGATCATCCCTGAGACGGAGGAAAACATCCGGTATATTACAATGAAGCTGGATGAAAACGAGCGGAGCACCCAGATCCGGCTGATGAAGGTGAAGGACATGATGCTGGAAGAGGCTCATCATTATGACTGTTTCGTTCAATAGCTTTTTTCAGAAAACATCCGGAAGCGGGGCGATTTATTGGATAATCGTATTCCGGATGAGGAGATGGGTGTGTCATGTTCCGTTCCGGAATCTGGGAAGAATCTAAAGGAAGAAAAAACTGTTTAAAAGCAAAACGGCACGAGGGGCAACTCGCGTTCGCTCAGACAATCCCCTCGTGCCGTTTAACAACAGTTTTCCCTTCCTAAGATCTTCCAACAGATTCAAGTCTTACAAATGGTAAGATCTCCAAGCCGCGCCAATTTACGAGACTGTTCAGTTGTTTCCGGAAGGTCGCTGCCAAAGCGGTGTGTTGTCCCGGCGGCCGCGCTTTCGCTCGGAGCATAGCGCAGCGGACACATAAGGCCGCAAAGAACGCGGCCTAAGTGCCGGCGCTCTGCTACGGGCCTTCGTGACAACACACCGCCTCGACAGCTGGATAACGGAAACAACTGAACATTCCCCACAAGCTTCCCGGGGGTTATTTCGTTGTTTCTGTCCCAATCAGTACTTTGTTTCCGCAAAATGCAAATCCATATTTTCTGATCTTATCAGACTGAACGCAGTGTGCAGTTAATACAGACACATAATTTTTCTCATTAATCTGCTTTAGAGCCGAGGTTACGGTTTCTGACAGAGCAGTTTCTTCTGATTCCTGAACCTTGAACTCTATGATGATCGCAGGTTCAGCGGTATCTTTTGACTCAATCAGTACATCATAACGCCCGAAACCGCTCTCCCTGTTGGAGGTGATACGGTATTTATCTTCAAGTTCAACAATCAGGCCAAGGACAAATCCATGGTAAAAGCGTTCCGGCTCTGTGACTTCTGAAGGCTTATATCAGATGTGGGATGACTCCCGCCTCTACAGGCGGTGAGTGACAAATCAGTATCAGTGGCGGGTGTCAATCCCCCATCTGATATACGCTCCGCGAGGCTGCGCAGGGATTCGGAGATGTATTATGTCAGCTAAGGCTGACCCGAATCCCGCGCCAAGACTCGCAAGCGAGTCTTGAACATATTCTCTCATGCCGGAAGATACCTGATTGAATTCTGTCTTTTCCTGCTCGTTGAGAGTATCTCCTTCAAGCAGAAAGCGGTATTTCTGATAAAGCATCTGGATCGTGGCGCAAATCTTTTCCTTGGCTTCCTCATAGTTTTTTTCTTTGATTGAAGAAAAACTAAGTGAGATAACCGGAAAGGTTCCCTGAAGTTTCCGGTATGCCGGCTCTTTCCATATGTCCATTTTTGTAAAACTCACATTTCCTGCATATGCAGTGGAAAAAACTGCTCAACCATGCTCATGGTCAGAGTTTTTCCAAAATGCACTGTTCAGAACGAAAATGCTATTGTCCAAACAGCCGACTTCATCTCTGTACATGTTCACACTTTTGAAACATCTGATGGTAAAACGCCTGGAAAGATAGTAATTTTGAGTAATCATACAAAGGAAACGGATGAAAAATGTAATATTCTTGTAAAAAGTTTGTGTTTTTTGCCCGAAAAAACTTCAAATTTTACTGGAAATGAGTTACAATTTGTACATAAGTCATTGCGGCTTTGCGGCATTTTTATAAAATGCCGGATTAATGCAAAATAAGTTAGAATAGGGGAAGAATTATGGCAAAAGAAATGATTGCAATGCTTCTTGCCGGAGGACAGGGATCTCGACTGTATGCCCTGACGCAGAATCTGGCAAAACCTGCAGTTCCTTTCGGCGGCAAATATCGTATTATCGATTTCCCGCTGTCGAACTGCGTAAATTCCGGTATTGACACAGTGGGAATCCTGACTCAGTATCAGCCTCTCGTACTGAACGAGTACATAGGGAATGGACAGCCCTGGGATCTGGACCGTCTCCATGGCGGTGTGCATGTGCTTCCGCCGTATCAGAGGGCTTCTGGTTCAGACTGGTACAAAGGGACCGCAAATGCGATCTATCAGAATATCTCGTTTATCGAGCGTTATGATCCCGAATATGTTATTATTCTTTCCGGAGATCAGATCTGCAAGCAGGACTACAGCGATTTTCTGAAGTTCCATAAGGAGAAGGGGGCAGAGTTCAGTGTAGCTGTTATGGAAGTACCGTGGGAAGAGGCGTCCCGTTTCGGACTTATGGTAACCGATGAGAACGACAAGATCACAGAGTTCCAGGAGAAACCGAAGAATCCCAAGTCCAATCTGGCATCGATGGGAATCTATATATTCAACTGGGACATCCTGAAGAAATATCTGGAAGAAGATGAGGCAGATCCGAATTCAGAGAATGACTTTGGAAACAATATTATTCCTAATCTTCTCAGGGATGAGAGAAAAATGTACGCTTACAGGTTCAGTGGCTACTGGAAGGATGTAGGGACCATTTCTTCTCTCTGGGAGGCAAATATGGAAGTTCTGGATCCGGAGCACAGTGGAATCAATCTGTTTGATGAGGAGTGGAAGATCTACAGCAGAAATAGTGGTATGACCGGGCACAAGATTGGTTCGGATGCGGTTGTAGAGAACTCCATGATCACTGACGGATGCCGGATCAACGGAAATGTAAAGCATTCTATTTTGTTTGCAGGTGTAAAGGTTGAGGCAGGCGCAGAGGTAGAAGACGCTGTGGTAATGGGCGGCACGACCATCAAGGCAGGAGCAGTTGTGAAGCACTGTATCGTGGCTGAGAATGTCACTATTGGAGAAAATGCTGTCGTAGGCGCGATGCCGGACGGCGAGAACAGCGGTGTTGCAACAATCGGAAGCGGCGTATATGTAGGCGACGGAGCCAAGGTCGGACCAAATGCGATGGTCAGCAATAATGTAAAGGACGGTGAAGAACAGTGGTAAATTCAAATATTGATGCATTGGGAATCATTTTCCCGAACAGTTATGACGATCTGGTGCCGGAACTGGTGGCTGACCGGCTTATGGCTTCCATTCCCTTCGCGGGACGTTACAGAATGATCGATTTTATACTTTCCAGCATGGTAAACTGTGGTATAGATAACGTTTCCGTGATCGTCCGCAAGAATTATCATTCTCTCCTGGATCATCTGGGATCAGGAAGAGAGTGGGACCTGACCCGTAAGAACGGCGGCCTTAATATCGTTCCTCCCTTCGCTGAGAAGACAGTTAAGGTATACAACGGCCGTGTTGAGGCGCTGGCAAGTATCCTTGGTTTCCTCAAGAGCCAGAAGGAGAAATATGTTGTCACGGCTGACGCCAATGTTGCGGCAAGCTTTGACTTCGGCGCGTTCCTCCAGCAGCATATCGAGAGCGGCGCGGACGTGACGATGGCTTATACAGAAGAGGAGCTGCCGGAGAGCTTCAAGAATACGGAGATCAACAGCAAGTCTCTGTATTATACTCTGGATCTGGACGGCCAGAGAGTGACGAATATCAAGATCAACTCCAAGGCGTCAGGAGTACAGAACTTCTCAATGAACATTTATGCGATCGACAGAGAGACACTGATCGATCAGATCAGCCAGGCTTTCGTACGGGGATATGCATATTATGAAAGAGATATCCTGTCTCCGCATCTGGTAACACTGAATGTCCAGGGATTCAAGTTTGAAGGATACAGCGCGCGGATCTCAGACATGAAGAGCTATTTCGATGAGAACATGAAGCTGCTGGATGAGGATAATCTGGATGCGCTCTTTGACAAGGGACAGATCTATACAAAGATCCGTGACGACAACCCGACCCGTTATATTACAGGCTCCCGCGTGAAGAATGTAATGGCAGCGGACGGCTGTGTGATCGAGGGCGATGTGGAAAACTGCGTACTCTTCCGTGGAGTAAAGATCAAGAGCGGAGCAAAGGTACGCAACTGCGTACTGATGCAGGATACGGTAGTTGAGTCCGGAGCTGAGCTTGATTATGTGATCGCAGACAAGAATGTTGTGATCACTGAGAATCAGAAACTGCAGGGAACCGATACCTTACAGGTATTTGTAGAGAAGAGAAAACGAGTATAAAAGCCGGAAGAAGCCGGAGCTGAAGGGGGAATCCCGGGACGCTCCGGCTTCTTCATTGTATAAAACTGTCGAAAAGGAATAAAGGGCGGGGGTTGAAGCATATCCTTCTGCGTGTTAGAATAAAGAAACGCAACAGAAAGTCACGGTGCAGCCGTTCTGAAAAGAGGCGGATGCATTTTCGGCATTATGCAGACACAGGAGGAGTTTATGAATCTTGACCGAGAAAACATGAGGAAAATAAGGCAGCTGATTCTGTTTACGATCATCATACTGATCGCACTGTGGAACTATGCGATCATCCTGGATGCTGTGGGATATGCTCTGGGAATCATATTTCCATTTATCCTGGGCGGAGGAATCGCGTTTGTTTTGAATGTTCCCATGAGTTCCATTGAGGAGTTGATCTTCTACAATAAGAAGCTGAAGGATAAAAAGATAGCGAACCGTCTGGCGCGGCCTGTCAGCCTGGTCCTTACTATTGTGATCATGATAGGGGTCGTGGTACTGGTCATGTTTGTTGTGATCCCTGAACTGACCCGGACACTTATGTCCCTGGGCAGGACGATTCAGGTATTTATTCCGGAAGCTCAGAGATTTTTGGAGGACCTGTTTACCAACAACAGTGATATGAGGGCCTGGCTGGACAGTCTGAATCTGAACGTAGATACGATCATGAGCAATGCCGTGGAATTCTTCCAGACCGGTGCAGGAAACGTGCTGAACTCGACTATGTCAGCAATCGGTTCTATCGTCAGCGGTGTGACTACATTTGTTATTGCATTTGTTTTCGCCTGTTATCTCCTGCTGCAGAAAGAGAAGCTGAGGGTGCAGGTGGGAAAGGTGCTGGATGCCTTCCTCAAACCGGAGCGTGTGGAATGGGTTACGGAAGTGTGCTCACTGACCGCGAAGACCTTCTCCAACTTTCTGGCTGGTCAGTGCCTTGAGGCTCTGATCCTTGGATGTATGTTCTTTGTGGTGATGAGCATTTTCAGCATGCCGTATACTCTGCTGATCAGTGTGCTGATCGCCTTTACCGCGCTGATCCCCATATTCGGCGCCTTCATCGGATGTATCGTGGGAGCATTTCTCATCCTGATGGTAGATCCTCTGCAGGCACTGGGATTTGTGATCATGTTTCTTGTCCTTCAGCAGATTGAAGGAAATATGATCTATCCCAAGGTTGTGGGAAAATCTGTTGGTCTGCCCTCTATCTGGGTACTGGCGGCGGTTACAGTGGGCGGTAATCTCATGGGCGTGGCAGGAATGCTGATCTTTATACCTATCGTATCAGTCATCTATGCCCTGTTCCGGGCCGGCGTGTATAAAAGACTGAAGAAGAAAAAGATGCTGGAGGAGAGTAAGATGAGCCGGAAGCCGGAGACTGAGACGGCGGCAAAAGACTGACGCAAGCGTGGCCGCCGGGGCAATACAGCTCCGTTATGGCGGACGTCCGAGATAAATGAACAAGAAGAGAAACACGATATGCAATAAAGGGCTTGACTTCCAACATGCCGTCATGGTACAATGTCATGGCGAATGGAAGTAGGCCTTTTTTTTATGCCTAAAAACAGATGGCTTCGCAACCATCAGTAACACGTAGTGAATATGTTAAAAGCGAGGTGGAAGTTGTGCGCACAAGAATTACACTGGAGTGTACGGAATGCAAAAACCGTAACTACAACATGACAAAGGATAAGAAAGCTCATCCGGAACGTATGGAGACCAAGAAGTACTGCAGATTCTGCAAATCACACACACTGCACAAGGAAACGAAGTAGTCGCCGGAAGGAAGTGGATACCATGGGTGAAAAGACCAAAACTCAGAAAAAGAGCTGGTTCAAAGGTCTTCAGGCTGAGTTCAAGAAGATTATTTGGCCAGACAGGAAGACACTTGCGAAACAGACCACGGCAGTCGTTGTTGTTTCTGTTATCCTCGGAGTGCTGATCGCTGTGATCGACGTAATCCTGAGATACGGAATCGACTTACTGGTGAAATAGTTGACAGCGGCAGAAAGGTGATTTTATGTCAGAGGCAAAATGGTATGTTGTTCATACTTATTCAGGGTATGAGAACAAAGTAAAGGCTAATATTGACAAGGCGATCGAGAACCGCCACCTGGAAGACCAGATCCTTGAAGTCCGTGTACCTCTTGAAGAGGTGGTGGAGCTCAAGAATGGTGTCCAGAGAACGGTTCAGCGTAAGATGTTTCCGGGCTATGTCATGCTCCATATGATCATGAACGATGATACCTGGTACGTTGTGCGGAATACCCGCGGCGTTACCGGATTTGTCGGACCGGGATCCAAGCCGGTTCCGCTGGAAGACAGCGAGATGGAGAACCTGGGGATCAAACGGGATGACGTGGTGGTCGACTTTGGTGTGGGTGACACAGTCACTGTACTCAGCGGTGCCTGGGAAGGCACTGTGGGAGTTATCCAGAGCATGAATGAGCAGAAGAAGAGCCTGTCGATCAATGTTGAACTGTTTGGCCGAGAGACTCCGGTTGAACTCAGCTTTTCAGAAGTGAAGAAAATGGATTAAAAAAACGTGGGAGGGAGCAATCCCGCCAATACCACAAGGAGGTTATTTAAAATGGCAAAAAAAGTAGAAGGTTATATCAAATTACAGATTCCTGCCGGCAAGGCAACTCCGGCACCGCCGGTTGGACCTGCACTTGGACAGCATGGTGTAAACATTGTTGAATTTACAAAACAGTTCAATGCAAGAACAGCAGATCAGGGAGATCTGATCATCCCTGTTGTTATTACCGTATATAATGACAGAAGCTTCAGCTTCATCACAAAGACACCTCCGGCAGCAGTTCTGATCAAGAAAGCATGCAAGATCAAATCTGGATCAGGCGTGCCGAACAAGAATAAAGTTGCCACGATCACAAAAGATCAGGTGAAAGAGATCGCTGAGATGAAGATGCCCGACCTGAACGCTGCAACAATCGAGTCAGCAATCAGCATGATCGAGGGTACATGCCGTTCCATGGGTGTTGTAGTAGCAGACTAATACCGAAGCAGAAGAGATTCGGATTTATCAGACAGTGCCGATTCGTGAACTGGCCGGGTCCCGGGGAGGGGCGGGCCGGATACGCGGAACGGACCGGATATGCAGTAAATTCACGAAACAAGTGGGAGGGGATGTTCCCGCTAATACCACAAGGAGGTTATTTTTAAAATGAAACGAGGAAAGAAATATATCGAAGCTGCAAAACTGATCCAGAGAGGAAACCTCTATGAGAAAGAGGAGGCAATCGCCCTGGTAAAGAAAGCAGCAGTGGCTAAATTTGACGAGACAATCGAAGCTCATATCAGAACCGGATGTGACGGACGTCATGCTGACCAGCAGATCCGTGGTGCGGTTGTTCTTCCGCACGGAACAGGTAAGAAAGTACGCATCCTTGTATTTGCAAAGGACGCTAAGGCTGAGGAAGCTAAGGCAGCAGGCGCTGACTTCGTTGGCGGAGATGAGCTGATCCCGAAGATCCAGAACGAGGGATGGCTTGACTTCGACGTTGTAGTTGCTACACCGGATATGATGGGTGTTGTAGGACGTCTTGGACGTGTACTTGGACCGAAGGGTCTCATGCCGAACCCGAAGGCCGGTACAGTTACAATGGACGTTACAAAGGCAATCAACGATATCAAAGCCGGTAAGATTGAGTACAGACTGGACAAGACAAATATTATCCACGTGCCGATCGGTAAAGCATCCTTTACTGAGGAGCAGTTAGCGGACAACTTCCAGACGCTTATCGATGCAATCAACAAAGCAAGACCGGCAGCTGTTAAGGGACAGTTCCTGAAGAGTGTTACTCTTACATCAACAATGGGCCCTGGCGTGAAGATCAACCCGATGAAACTTGCGTAATTAATTGCGATAAACATGCGATAAAAATGAGAAGCCATGTGCAGGACGGACTGTACATGGCTTCTCCTGCGTTATGCCCGGCGAGTAATCGGTCAATCTCAGAAGGGGCGGACGCTACCGTACGCCGGGAGGTGTTAAATCCGGCGGGTAAGCGATTATTTGCTTGGCAAAAGACAGAGAATAGTGATTGGTATGAACTGGGAGTATATTAAGATGGAACTGATTATCACTACCTTGATCGAAAATGAAGAAGATGAAAGAAAATGCCTGAAAAACGAACACGGACTCTCCCTTTATCTGGAATATGACGGGGATAAGATCCTGTTTGATACCGGGCAGACGGGAAATTTTGTGGATAATGCGGCAGTGCTGGGGAAAACTCTGGACAATCTGGACTATGTTGTTCTCAGTCACGGACATTATGACCATGGAGGCGGTGTCAAACGTCTGCTCCCTCTGCTGGGCGGTGAGACGAAGATAGTTCTGGGAGAAGGGTATTTCCGCCCGAAATATAAAAGAACCGCTCAGGGATACCGTTTCAACGGCGTGTCGTTCTCGGAAGAAGTCCTGAGCGGGGGCGGAAATCCGGTCATTACAGTACACGGGAAAATGGAGCGGATCGGAAAACGGCTTCTGGTCTTCCGCGATTTTACATATCGGACAAAGTTTGAAAAAGTCAATCCAAATATGTATATAAAAGAGCAGGAGTCGTTTATTCCGGATGAATTCAGGGACGAGATCGTGCTTGGTGTGGAAACGGAGGCCGGGCTGGTTGTCATAGCGGGATGCTCTCATGCAGGTATCGTTAATATCCTGGAAGATATCATGGAAAGAAGCGGGCAGAGGATATTTGCTGTGATAGGCGGAACCCATCTGGTTGGAGCGGAAGATGAAAGGATCCGGCTTACCGCAGAGAGACTGAAGAATATGGATATCCAAATGCTGGCGGTCTCTCACTGTACAGGAGAGTCGGCTTCAGAGAAACTGAGAGAAGTGTTTGGCGGCAGATTTATTGTGAATAATACGGGAAATGTGATCACTGTGAAGTGATTTTGTGATTTGGCAAAAGAAATTTATGCGAGGGAATGTTATATGAGACATAAGATGATAAATAATTTACTGCTTCTTCTTACCGCATTGATCTGGGGAAGCGCCTTTGTGGCCCAGAGCGTTGGGATGGACTATATCGGGCCGTTTTCATTCAATTGCGTTCGCAGTGTGCTGGGTGGGATTGTCCTCATGCCTGTGATATGGATCATGGGGCGGCAGAAAAAGAATGATCATAATGATAAGAGTGATACCGATTATAAAACTCTTCTGACAGGCGGTATCTGCTGCGGTATTGCTCTTGCTGCCGCAAGTTCTCTGCAGCAGATCGGCCTGGTGTATACAAGTGCAGGAAAAGCTGGATTTATCACAGCACTTTATATTGTGATCGTACCTGTGATGGGGCTGTTTCTCGGAAAGAAGACAGGGGTCCGCACGTGGATCGGCGTCGCGCTGGCAGCTGTGGGACTGTATTTCCTCTGCATTACAGATGGCTTTACCATATCCACGGGGGACCTGATCGTTCTTTTGTGTGCAGTAGTCTTCTCGATACATATCCTGCTGATCGATCACTTCTCTCCGAAGGTGGATGGAGTGCGACTCTCCTGCATTCAGTTCTTCGTAAGCGGAATCCTGTGCGCTGTCCCTATGCTGATTGTAGAACAGCCACAGATTGGAGAAATACTGGCAGCCTGGCAGCCCCTGCTCTATGCGGGTGTCCTTTCCAGCGGCGCAGCTTATACCCTCCAGATCATAGCACAGAAAAACACTGATCCCACCGTGGCCTCCCTGCTGCTGAGTCTGGAATCTGTATTCTCAGTGATCGCCGGATGGATTATCCTGGGAGAGAGACTGTCGGGGAGGGAGATGTTCGGCTGTGTGCTGGTGTTTGCAGCGGTGGTGCTGGCGCAGCTGCCGTCAAGGTCTTCGGGGACGTAGTGAAATCGGGTTTTGCTACGTCCCTATTTGAAAATAGCCCTGTCCCTTTTTTAAATTTGCCCTGTCCCCTATCAGAAATATGCACAAAACCAGCCTTAAAGCGAGCCGGTAATCGCATAAAATTTGTGCACTTTTCGAAAGGGGACAGGGCAAAACTCAAAAAGGGACAGGGCTATCTGCAAAAAGGGACAGGGCTATTTTCGATTTGGGACGTACTGAAATCCGATTTTACTACGTCCCCAAAATAGTAACGATTTCGGGAAATTCCATCCCGTGGGACGCCTTCACCAGTATGGTATCTCCTTCTTTCAGTACGGAATCCTTCTCTGAGAAGAATTCATCCTTTGTATTATAATGATGAACTTCCACGTGTTTCTTTGAAGAACAGGCTTCTTCAGCTCCGCGGGCCGTCTCAGCAGTTAGTCCGCCGATACAGATCACAACGTCGATGCCTTTTTCAACTGCGTATTTACCGATTTCATAGTGCATTTCTTTTTCGGTTGGTCCCAGTTCGAACATATCGCCCATGATGGCTACTTTGCGGGTGTCGGCGCAGGAGAGTACATCCAGTGAGGCGCGCATTGAGGCCGGGTTAGCGTTGTAGCAGTCATCAATGATGGTATATCGGCCGGTCTCGATCAGGTTGTTGCGTCCGGCAATAGGAGTGAGGGCCTCGATGCCGCGGCTGATTTCTTCATCTGTCATCCCGAGAGCATAACCGACTGCGGTTCCGGCAAGGGCATTGTAGACCATGTGGTCTCCGGGGATGGAAATGTGAGCGTGGAAGCGGGATGAAGGAGTCACGAACTCTGCATCTGTGCCCTTCAGCCCCCGGTTCTGTACGCTTTCGGCATGGAAAGGACAGGTCCGATCCAGTCCGAAGAATACGGGTGCAATACCGTTCTGGGGAGAGTATCCGCGCAGCTTGTCATCGTCGCCGTTTAAAATAATGGAACCGTCCGGGTTCATAAAGTCGGTCATAGAGGTCTTTTCCTTCAAGATGCCGTCCCGGGATCCCATATTCTCCAGATGCGCGTACCCGATATTAGTGATCACGCAGATGTCCGGGCGCGCGATCCTGGCAAGAGGCTCCATGTCTCCGAAGTGACTGATTCCCATCTCCAGAACTGCGATTTCGTGTTCCTCACGGATATTGAAGACGGTAAGGGGAAGGCCGATCTCATTGTTGAAGTTTCCTTCTGTTTTAAGTACGTTATACTTCTGAGAAAGCACAGATGCAATCATTTCCTTTGTGCTTGTCTTTCCTACGCTTCCGGTGATTCCCACGACTTTGATGTTGAGAGAACGGCGGTAGTGTTCGGCCAGATCTTTCAGCGCCTGTTCGCAGGACTCTACCTGGATATAGGGATAGGGGACGTCGCCCAGATCTATCTCGGAAACAGCGCAGAGAGCACCTTTTTCCATGACCTGGGGAATGAAGGCGTGTCCGTCCACCCGGGCGCCTTTGATTGCTACGAAGACGTAATCCTTCTCCACCTTCCGGCTATCGATGACAACGCCCTGTGCCTCACGGCCTGCCAGAGATGCATCACCGTGGTAAATGCCTCCGCAGGCCTGAGCCATTTCCTGAATTGACATATGTTTCATAACCTTATGATCCTCCTGTAAATATTATAAACTGATAAAAGAAAAGCCGCTGTACAGTATCCGTCTGATTTTCATCTGTACAGCGGCGTATAAGTGTCCGTGCGCGCGTTCGCGCTAAGCTCGAAAATACCTCGCTAAGCGTTCACAGGGCACCCGGTCACTAGGCTCGAAAGGACCTCGCCAAGTGTCCGTGCGCGCGTTCGCGCTAAGCTCGAAAATACCTCACTAAGCGTTCACAGCGTATCTCGCTTCCAGGGATTTCTGGATGATGAGCTCGCACAGGTCGCCGTATTCGATGCCGATGGCCCGGGCTTCTTTTGGAAGCAGGCTGGCAGCGGTCATACCGGGGAGTGTGTTCATCTCCAGGCAGTACAGGTTTCCGTCTGCATCCAGCAGGAAATCAGCGCGACTGTAGACGTTCAGCTTTAGCGCGTGGTATGCTTTTGTAGTCAGTTCTTTCATACGGTCGGAGATTTCTTCGGGTATATCGGCGGGGCAGACTTCCATGGTCGCGCCGTCCTGATATTTGTTCGCGTAGTCGAAGAATCCGGTCTTCGGGATGATCTCGATGGGCGGCAGCGCCTCGCCGTCGATGATGCCGCAGGCAAATTCCCGGCCTTTGATATATGTTTCGATGACAAGTTCATCTTCGTAGAAGAAGGATTTCTCCAGTGCTTCCTTGTACTCTTCCTCGGTGCTGACGATATAGACGCCGATGCTGGAGCCTCCGGAGCAGGGCTTGATGACGACCGGAAGGGACAGGCCCATGGATGCAAGGCTTCGGTCCTTCTCAGATTTGTGCAGGCTTACACCCATGGGAGTGTCGATGCCGGACTGGAGAAAGATCTGTTTAGTCAGACCTTTGTCCATGGCTACTGCGCAGCCCAGTGAAGAGGGGCCTGTATAGCGGATGCCCAGCAGGTCGAAAGTGGCCTGCAGTTTGCCGTTCTCACCTTCTCCACCGTGAAGTCCGATAAATGTAATGTCCGCCAGGCGGCACAGCTCGATCACGTTGGGGCCGAGGAAGCAGTCTGACTGATCCGGACGGGAGGCTTTCACAGCCGCCAGATCCGGTTCCTCCTCGGAAATGTTGCCTGCGATCTCCAGCCCATGTCCGGGGAGAGTAAATACATCTTCCAGATTTTCCGGGGGATTCGCCAGTCCCATGTACACGTCCAGCAGATAGGCGTCATGTCCTTTCTCTACGAGGGTTTTACAGATTCCTGCAGCGGAGACCAGGGAGACGTCACGCTCCGTGCTCAGTCCTCCCGCCAATACAATGATCTTCATGATAATATTGCTCCTTTGATAATATATTTAGCAGATACAGGAATGTACAGGATGAAAACACCTATGCATCCTGTCTGTTTGCGCTGTCCAGCAGCTCTTCCTTGGTGTCATAGAGCTTCCTGGAGAGATCCACGTAAACTCTGTGAGGATTGAAAAGACGTTTGGTTTCGTCCCACAGAGTTTCTTTTTCCTGGCGGCAAAATTCGGCGATTTCTTTGACCGACGGAGAAGGATACTTGCATTCCCCGTTGATGAACACCGGCTTCAGGATCTCTTTCATGGTGTATGTGCCGCCTTTGAGCTTTGTCTTCTTCCAGGTGGCTTTCGGATCGAAGAGGAGCAGATCCTCTTCCGGATCAAATACTTCATCTGCGAAACAGATCAGGTCCGCGCGGATCTTGCCGGTCTCCTTGTCGTAAATGCGGTAAATGGTCTTGTTGCCCGGATTGGTGATCTTCTCGGTGTTCTCGGAGATCTTGATCTTCGGGGTAAATTCGCCTTCCGCGTTCTGGATAGCTGCCAGTTTGTATACGCCTCCGAAGGACGGGCAGTCCTTGGAGGTGATCAGGTTGGTGCCTACACCCCAGGATGTGATAGCCGCGCCCTGAATCTTCAGGTCGTTGATCAGGAACTCGTCCAGGTCGTTGGACGCTGCGATAACTGCATCGGTAAATCCTGCCTCATCCAGCATCTTTCTTGCCTTCTTGGACAGGTAGGCAAGGTCTCCGGAATCCAGGCGGATGCCGTAGCTCTTCGGGTGGATCCCGGTGTCGCGCATCTCTTTGAAAACGCGGATGGCATTGGGAACGCCGGATTTTAATGTATCATAGGTATCCACAAGAAGCGTGCAGGCGTCGGGATAGAGCCTTGCATACTCCTTAAATGCGGTGTATTCGTCCTTGAAGCTCATGATCCAGCTGTGGGCGTGGGTCCCCAGAACAGGAACGTCAAACATATGTCCGGCCAGCACGTTGGATGTGCCGACGCATCCGCCGATCATGGCAGCGCGGGCTCCGTACAGTCCGGCGTCAGGTCCCTGGGCCCGGCGCAGTCCGAACTCCATGACTCCGTTACCCTGGGCAGCGTAGACCACGCGGGACGCCTTGGTGGCGATCAGGCACTGATGGTTGATGATGTTCAGGATGGCTGTCTCTACCAGCTGGGCCTCCATGATGGGGGCGATGACTTTGATCAGGGGTTCCTTCGGGAAGATCACGCTTCCCTCGGGGATAGCGTAGATATTTCCGCTGAAATGAAAGCCGCTCAGATATTGAAGAAAATCTTCGCTGAAAATACCCAGGCGTCTCAGATAATCTACATCGTCATAAGAAAAATTCAGGTTCTTGATATAATCGATGACCTGTTCCAGTCCTGCCATGATAGAGTACCCGCCCTGGTTGGGGTTGTCGCGGAAAAACACGTCAAATATGACGTTCTGATTATCCTGGGTCTCGAAGTATCCCTGCATCATGGTCAGTTCATACAGGTCGGTAAGCAACGTAAGGTTCTGTGCGCTCATAATTATTTTCCCTCTTTTGTCTGATTTGATTTTCGGGTGGCATGAACGCGGTCGCAAAGAGGGCTGCGTTCACCGATACATGGCAGGTAGGATCATAGAATATCCCCTGCCTGATGTCTCTTCCTCAGGCTGTCTTTTCGATTATAGCACAGGAGGGAGGAGGGGACAAGAAAAGCAGGGGATAAAATAGAAATATCTCAGCTGATGCGTTACTGTTCATTCGTTCTCGGGGGTCCGCCATGCATGAGCTGTGATGCCCCGGCGGCCGCGCTTTCGCTCGGAGCATAGCGCAGCGGACACGTAAAGCCGCAAAGTACGCGGCTTAAGTGCCGGCGCTCTGCTACGGGCCTTCGTGACAACACAGTTCCGTTATGGCTGGATGCTGAGACAAATGAACTGTATCGTCAGCTGAAGAGGTATTTGATGTATTCCACGGCGGCGTCTTGCCGGGCGGAGTTGGCGATGATTCCCAGGTATACGGTGTCGCTGAAACCGGTCTGTTGTATGAGAGGGGACTGGGAGAGGTCCAGAGCTGTGTTTTCTGTAATGTATTCTGATGTCTGGCTGTACAGATCGGGATCGGAGCTGGACAACAGATCTCCTAGATCGCACAGATAGTCGTTGCGGGAGAGGATATCCAGAGCGGCCTGGTTCATCAGGACCATATCCAGTTCCTGGCTGTTGACAGAGGCCAGGACCTTTGCCTGCGAGGCGTAGGTATATTCATAGTTTGGATCGGATTCGTTGTCAGTGAGATAGAGTCCGGTCATGAGTTCGACTTCGTTTCTGGAAGGATCCTTGCCCAGATAGTCCAGATAACCGGAAGTCAGGCTGGAGGTAAATCCTTCGCCGGCGGAGACATTGATCAGTGCTGTGCAGAGCACGGTGTCCTTGTGGGTGACCTGCCCGTAGATGATATATCCGATGATGTAGATCAGAATACAGAGTACTGCCAGAGGAAGCTTATAGTAATCCCAGATATACCGGAGGCGCTGGCGCCCGTGCAATGATCTTATTTTTGCTATTTCATTAGAGATAGTCTTTTTTGTTTCCATGACAATACTCCTTTTGCTCTTATACGGATGCGGGACAGGAAGATATGTTTTTCCTGCCCCGTCTGTTTTTTGACCTGCTGTATTACTATATCTGGTGAATTATTTCTTATTTTATGCTGTGAGCCATTTCGGTTATATCTGTATCTGCCGTCTGCTGTTTATCTTCGGTCCCGACTGTCTCTTCGCTCTTTCCTTCGCACATGAGCAGGATATTGGACAGCAGGCAGGAGCAGAGAAATGCGCAGAGCCCCATTCCGAAAATAACTGCCGGCGTGAAGATGTTGATGATCACAAATGCCATGACAAAGTAGATCACTGCCATCAGTACGGTGCAGAGCAGGAAACGCATGCCGATCATGATCGCGTTCTTGAACATGGCGGGCGTGGTATTGTCAAATCTGGCCAGAAGCGGGAAGATGTACATCAGTATGACAGCATATGCCGCCAGCACTACCAGAAAGACGGCTGAGCACAGTGTCCAGAATACATTTTCAAACTTCATATGCCAGAGGACGTAGCCGTCAACTCCCAGGACAATCCCGACGGCGAGGAGGATCAGCCAGATGACTGTGCCCTGACGGAAATTCTCTCTAAAAGAGCGGAAAAAGGCGGACGTGACGTTTCCTTCTTCGTTTTTCGCCATCTTCTCTGTGACATAAAAGAGCGCGGTTGTGGAAGCTCCGATGGTAAAGATCGGAATGCAGCAGATGAACCACAGAATGTTCAGATAAACGGATGTTACGATTTTCGTGATAAACTGCATGACCGGGTTATCGGGGTTGATGAAACTGTTCATGATCTTCCTCCTGAATTAAATATAAATCTATGGTTTCCTTACGCTGTCGGGTCAGCCTTCTGTAGATTCTCTGTAGATCAGGTCTGTCTCCGTGTGCATGGTGCGGTAGTTGAGCGACGGCTGTTTGATCCTGGAGATAAGCATCTGAACTGCCGCAAGTCCGATGGCCTGACTGTGTATATGGATCGTGGTCAGCGACGGGGTCATGATCCGTGACTCCGGAGAATCGTCAAATCCGCACAGATATACATCCTGCGGAACTGAATACCCCAGCTCTTTCAATACCTGCATAACGTCAAGAGCGATGAAGTCATTCGCGCAGATGAAGACGTCCGGCAGCTGATCCAGTTTTTGTATTTTATCTGCAAGGTATTCCCTGTAGTCGGAAGTAGACGGATTGCGTACTCCTTCCTTATTATTTATAATACAATATTCATCCTGGCATGTAAGTCCGGAAAGATACATGGCGTCACGATATCCCATATAACGTTCAAAAAAGGACTGGCAGTGCAGATACTGACCAATAAATCCGATCTTTGTTCTGCCGCGTTTTACCATTTCTTTTACAAACAGATAAATATTAGTTGTGTTATCCATATATAATCTGTCGGCATCCAAAGGCTCATCAAGTCCGACGACTGGTGAGTCGATAAAAAGGATCGGCATATCGAGCCGGCAAAGCATCTGGCTGTATCGATAGTTAAACATTTCAACGCAGACGATACCTGCGGTCTGTTCCTCTGTAAAGGTGGCAGGCAGAGTGAGGGAGTCAATCTCCTCCGGAAGAACTCGGTGCATGGTAAGGCAATATCCCAGCTGAGAGAGTTCTCTCTGGAATTTGTCCAGCATTGGAGAAGCAAAATGAGAGCTGCCCACAAAATTTGCTGTAAACAATGCGATCTCGCACTTTTCTTTTGGAATAGAAAGAGAGAGCGAGGGTGTTGTATTGTCTGAGACTGTTATATATGAAAACTGTTTGTATCCCATTTCTGCGGCTTTTTTCAAGACTTTATCCCGGGTTGAGTCGGCAAGGATGCCGGTATTATTGATTGCTTTTGAAACAGTATTGCGGGAAACGCCAAGGGCATCCGCAATATCTTGAATAGTAACTTTAACTGCCATGGCAACCTCCTGTTTTATACTTTTTGTTTTACATTTCATATTATAATGCACAAAATTAAATGTGTCAAATGTAAAAATGCAAAAAAATTAAATTATTTTATTCATATTAAATAAAAAGATGTTTTTAAAACTCAAAAAAATTGTACATTTGCTAGAACGGAAAATAAAAAAGCAAAATACAAATAGCATAAATGTCAAAAAATATATTGACGAATTGTAAGAACAGTGATATAAAATACGTATAAGATCTCGAACAAACTTTTACAAATGCACAAATTGAGGCATCGTGGGAAGAAAAGGGGGCAGGAGAAAGGGATGGGAGAGATGATTGTAGAAAGGAGGACTATATGAAAACAAGTTCAAAAGCTGTTTCCGCGGTGAAACAAAAGAAAAAAGGCACAGGTTTTCACAATACAGTTGTATATGTAAAACAACACTGGCAGCTGTATTTGATATTTCTGCTGCCGGCTTTGCTCCTTACTTTGATCTTCAAGTATGGACCGATGGGCGGTGTCCTGATCGCGTTTCAGGATTACAATCCGATCAGAGGAATCTTCGGGAGCGAATGGGTTGGCCTGGAACATTTCCAGAGATTTATGTCATCTCCGGATTTCCTTCAGTATCTGGGCAATACGTTAAAACTTAGTATTTATGGATTGCTGTGGGGATTCCCGATTCCGATCCTGCTGGCGTTCCTGCTGAACAGGATCCAGAGCGCGGGCATTAAGAGAAAGATCCAGCTGGTACTGTATATGCCGAACTTTATTTCGGTTATCGTACTCTGTGGTATCGTCAGGATTTTCCTTTCGGTAACAGGGCCGATCAATCTTTTGCTGGATTCCAACATTAACTTTATGACCATGCCTGGAGCGTTCCGCACAATTTATATTGTCAGCAGTATCTGGCAGACAGCAGGCTGGGCGTCTATCATGTATACGGCGTCACTGTCAAATGCAAGCCAGGAGCTGAAAGAGGCCGCGGTCATCGACGGAGCAAACATTTTTCAGCAGATTAAGGCTGTTGAATGGCCTGCGATCAAAGATATGGTGGTCATCCAGTTTATTCTTCAGGCCGGAAATATCATGAGTATCGGTTTTGAAAAGGCCTATGCTCTGCAGACTGACCTGAATATGGATACTTCTGAGATCATTGCTACATATGTTTATAAACGGGGTCTTCTGGACGGAGATTACAGCTTTTCAACAGCAGTCGGTCTGTTTAACACGGTCATAAACGTGATCCTGCTGATCGTAGTGAACAAGATCGTCGCCAAGATGAACGAAGGACAGGGATTATAGAGGAGGAGCAAGATGAAAAAGAAAAGCAGATTTGCCAGATATTCCATACAGGACAAGGCATTGCTGTCATGCGGATATATACTGCTCGGCCTGTTTGTTGTCGCCATCGTCGTTCCGATGATCTACATTGTGGTAGCTTCCTTTATGGATCCGGTCACCCTGCAGAACAAAGGTATTACATTTGACTTCAGCAAATGGACCCTGACCGCATATGAGCGTGTTATGTCCAATGCACAGATCTGGGTAGGTTTCAAAAATGCGGTGATCTATTCCGTATTATTTACAGTGATATCTGTACTGGTCACGCTGTTGGCGGCTTACCCCATGTCACAGAAAAATTTCAGAGGAAGAGGGTTCTTCAACGTACTTTTTATGATCACCATGTTCTTTGGCGGCGGTATGATTCCCACCTACCTGCTGATCTACAACCTGGGACTGCTTGATACTATGTGGGCGGTCATCCTTCCGGGCGCGTTCAGCGTGTGGAACATGATCATCGCCAGAACATATTATCAGGGGATTCCCGGCGAGCTCCGGGAGGCTGCTCAGGTGGACGGGGCAAACGAACTGGTGTATTACTTCAAGATCCTGCTTCCGGTATGTACACCGGTCATCGCAGTGCTTGCGCTGTGGCAGTTTGTTGCCATGTGGAACAGCTATTTTGACGCCATGATCTATCTGAATGATGCGTCCAAACAGCCGCTGCAGCTGGTACTCAGGTCTATCCTGATCCAGAACCAGCCGGAGTCCGGCATGATCTCGGATATGCAAAGTACCGCGGAGAGAGCACAGCTGGCTGAACTCCTGAAGTACGCTACTATCATCGTTTCCAGCTTACCGCTTCTGGTTATGTATCCTTTCTTCCAGAAGTATTTTGACAGCGGGATTATGGCTGGATCTGTAAAGGGATAGAGGCGGAGACTGGCCGGAGAAAGCTGATCTTATCAGATCGGCAGACAGAGATTATTGGAAGAAAATCTACATCATATAAGCTGAACGAACAGCTGAACAGGCAATGATGAAAGGAGACGAACAATGAAAAAAAGATATTATAAGCGTGTGATCGCGGCTGCGCTTGCGGCGGGAATGGTAGCTTCACTGACAGCATGCGGCGGAAGTAAAGTAGAGCTTAATACCGGAGAATTCCAGGAGGTAGATCCTTCGGAGCTGGAATTTCCTCTTGCTGAGACGGCGACATTGACAGGTATGACAAGTTATCCTGCCAATACAGAATCTGAACCCAATAACCGTACGATTTTCAAGCGTCTGGAAGAAAAGACTAATGTTCATATTGACTGGACTGCGATCCAGAGCGATCAGTGGGCGGACAAGATTACCCTTGCCATGGCAAACCCGGATTCGCTGACAGATTTTATTTTCAGCGCGGATTTTAGTGACAGCGATCTGCTGAAATATGCAGATCAGGGTATCATCATTCCTCTGGAAGAGTACATAGACGCATATATGCCGAACCTGACAGCGGTCTTTGAAAAATATCCGGAATATCGGAAAATGTGTGAAGACACAGACGGCCATATATGGGCGCTGCCCTGGATCGAGCAGCTCGGTTCAGGCAAAGAAGCCATCCAGACAGTTGGAAATATGAGCTTTATCAATAAAAAATGGCTTGATTTCCTTGGACTGGATGTTCCGGAGACTGTAGATGAGTTTGAGCAGGTCCTGATCGCTTTCCGCGACAACGCGTCAGCAATCCAGGAAGAGTTCGGAATCGAGGGAAGCATCATCCCCATGTCCTGTATCGTAAATGACGGCGACCAGGACTGCGGTATCCTGATCAACGGATTCGGAGAAGGGTACGGGGATATGGACAAAGGAAGACATATCGCTGTCACGGACGATCTGGAAGTGATCAGCGCCGCTACGCAGGAAGGGTATAAGGACGGAATCACATGGCTGCATAAGCTGTATGAAGAAGGTCTGATCGATTCGGAAGCATTTACCCAGGAGTGGTCTACATATGTATCCAAAGGAAAATCCGGACGCTACGGCGTATGCTTCAGCTGGGATGTGGCAAACATCGACAATCTTCAGGACTGGGTGCCGCTGCCGGCGCTGACAGCAGATACAAGAAACATCACGCCTCAGAACGGATCCTTTACAAGTGGATTTAACAGAGGACGCTGCGTAGTAACGGCAGTCGCGCAGAATCCGGCTCTTGTATGCGCTTGGCTGGATCAGATGTATGATCCCTTCCAGTCTCCGCAGAACAACTGGGGAACCTATGGAGAAGACGATGATTTCGATATCTTCGAGCTGGGAGAGAACGCAGAGGGCGGAGAAATGCTGGTACATGCTCCGCTGGGCGACGCATCGCCGGTTGAGGTAAGAGAGGCTGAAAGTGTAAACGGCCCCCTTGCCGTGCTGGATGACTATTATGATGTTTATGTTACCTGCCCGGATGACGCGCAGTATCGTCTGGACTGGATCAAAGAATACTATACGCCGGATATGAACAGGGATTATGTATATCCCAATGTGCTCATGAGCCAGGAAGATACAGATACCATCGCTGACCTTGAGACGGATATCAGCCAGCTGATCAATGAGAAGAAGGCAGACTGGATAATGAACGGATTCACTGACGCTGACTGGGAGCAGTATCTGAGCGATCTTGACGCTTATGGACTGGCGGAATATCTGGAAGTACACCAGAAATATCTGGATGACTATTATTCGGATGTAGATGCTGCAGAGCAGTAAAAGAAGATTAAAAATATAGAAGTATCACAGGAGATTTTTATTATGACAAGTCAGACACTGCGTGAAGCTAGAAAATATGAAGAGGCTTCCGAAAAAATGATCAAGAAAGAGGAACGTCCGGATTTCCATTTGTCCGCACGCACGGGTTGGATGAATGATCCCAACGGATTTTCATACTACAATGGTCAGTATCATATGTTTTACCAGTATTATCCCTATGAACCGAAATGGGGACCCATGCATTGGGGGCATGCCGTGAGTAAAGATCTCCTGCACTGGGAGTACCTGCCGGCTGCCCTGGCTCCGGATGAGGTTTATGACAGGGACGGATGCTTTTCCGGGAGCGCTGTGACGCTTCCGGACGGCAGACATCTGCTGATGTACACCGGCGTACTGCGGGAACGCCAGCCGAACGGCGGCTTCTGCGATGTACAGACTCAGTGCCTTGCTGTGGGAGACGGCGTGGATTACGAGAAATATGAGGGCAATCCGGTACTGGACGCAAAGGATCTTCCGGAGGGCGGCAGCAGGTTTGATTTCCGGGATCCGAAAATGTGGAGGAAAGAGGATGGCACATACTGCTGCGTCGTGGGAAACCGCCCTGCGGACGGCAGCGGCCAGATCCTGCTCTTTACAAGCCCGGACGGGTTCAAATGGAGCTTTAAAAAGGTGCTTGCCGCCAACAACAACCGGTTCGGTAAGATGTGGGAGTGTCCGGACTTCTTTGAACTGGACGGGAAATGGATCCTGCTCACAAGTCCTCAGGATATGCTGCCTTCCGAATTCGAATACCACAATGGAAACGGAACGCTCTGCCTGATCGGCGAGTACGATGAGGAGACAGATACATTTACAGAACAGCATGACCAGGCCATTGATTACGGAATCGACTTTTACGCGCCACAGACCGTGCTGACTCCGGACGGCCGCCGGGTGATGATCGGCTGGATGCAGAACTGGGATACATGTAATCTCCGGTCGCCGGAGGAAAAATGGCTGGGACAGATGAGCCTTCCCAGAGAACTGTTCATCAAAGACGGCCGGCTTTATCAGAGACCTGTCAGAGAGCTGAATGATATGCGGAGAGATAAAGTGGAATATCACAATGTGACCTTCTCCGATGTGATCAGCCTGGACGGGATCGGCGGAAGAAGGATCGACATGGAGCTGACGCTCCGTCCGGGAGATCCGGAGAAACTGTATCAGAAGTTCGCAGTGCGTTTCGCTCAGGACGACAGATACCAGACAGCGCTCAGTTTCCGGCCCCATGAGTCTATCCTCAAGGTGGATCGGAAGTTCTCAGGCTCCAGGAGAGCGATCATCCATCAGCGCAGAAGTCTTGTGAACAGCAAAAACGGGGAACTGAAACTGCGGATGATCCTTGACCGGTTCAGCGTGGAAGTGTTCGTCAATGACGGCGAGCAGGTCATGACAGCGATCATGTATACGGATCAGGCCGCGGATGGAATCTCTTTCTTCGCAGACGGCAAGGTCTCTATGGACGTAGTGAAATACGATCTGGTCTCACAGGAAGATGAAACTTCCGGATCTGTTCCCGGCCGGAAGTTGTGGAGGGAAAGATGAGAAAGGATGAGATATTTCAGAAACGTCTGGACAGGCATCATGATGAACTGAGATGGCTTTACATGGAGTTGTATCAGAACGGAGACATGTTTGCGGAACTGTGTGACAATCTGTATCGCTTTTACAGTGAACGAAGTGCCGGCCTGAGGAAGAGGGATGTGCAGAGGGAGAAAGATCCGGAATGGTTTAAGAGAAATGACATGCTGGGGATGATGCTGTATATTGATAATTTCGCAGGAAATCTGAGTGGAGTGGAGGCGAAGCTGCCTTATCTGGAATCCTGCGGGGTAAACTGTATCCATCTGATGCCGTTTCTTGATTCACCCAAAGGACGATCTGATGGCGGATATGCTGTGGCGGATTTTCGAAAAGTAAAGCCGGAACTGGGAACAATGGAGGAACTGGCACACCTGGCTGATGCCTGTCATGAAAAGGGAATGAATCTGTGCATGGATTTTGTTATGAATCACACGTCAGAGGATCATGAGTGGGCGAGGCGTGCAAGGCGTGGAGAAGGCGAATATATGAGCCGCTATTTCTTCTTTGACACGGATGAGATACCGAAAAAATATGAAGAGACCGTTCCTCAGGTATTCCCGACTACTGCTCCGGGAAATTTCACATGGCTTCCAGATGCCGGACATTATGTGATGACTACATTTTATCCTTATCAGTGGGATCTGAACTACAGGAATCCCCGTGTGTTTAATGAGATGATGTATAATTTCCTTTTCCTGGCGAATCAGGGAATGGATATCATACGGATAGATGCGGTCCCTTACATATGGAAAGAGCTGGGGACGCAGTGCAGAAACCTGCCTCAGGTCCATACCATTGTACGAATGATGCGGATGATCGGGGAAATTGTATGCCCCAGTGTACTGCTTCTGGGAGAAGTGGTGATGGAGCCGGAGAAAGTGGCGCCTTATTTTGGAACGGTGGAAAAGCCGGAGTGCCATATGCTGTATAATGTAACGACAATGGCGACAATCTGGAATACAGTGGCGACAAAAGACGTCCGCCTGCTTAGAAAACAGATGGACATTGTATACGCTCTGCCGAAAAAGTATACATTTCTGAATTATCTCAGGTGTCATGATGACATTGGATGGGGACTGGATTATGAAACTCTTAAGGAGTGGGGGATGGAAGAAATCCCTCACAAACGTTTCCTGAATGATTATTTTACCGGGAAAATCCCGGGAAGTGTAAGCAGGGGAGAGCTGTATAATGATGATCCGGTAACATGCGACGCCAGATTCTGCGGAACAACGGCGTCTATGTGCGGTGTTGAGAGCGCAGAGTTTGAGAAGGACGAAGAGAAACTTGAAGATGCCATCCGTTTGGATCTCATGCTTCACGCATATATTCTCTGTCAGTCCGGGATCCCCATGCTTTACAGCGGGGATGAAATCGGGCAGGTAAATGATTACAGCTATAAAGATGATCCGGATAAAGCAGCTGACTCCCGCTATATCCACAGGGGAAGATTCTGTTGGGAACTTGAAAAGAAACGGGATGATAAAGAAAGTATGCAGGGGAAGATCTTTCAGGGGCTGAAACGGCTGGAGGAAATACGAAAAACAGAAGATGTATTTGGTTCATCAGCGGAGGTTTATACTTATGATGTGCATAATGCATCTGTACTCTGTATTATGAGAAGGACAGAAAGCGACAGATTTTTCGGTATTTTTAATTTCAGCGGCAGGGATGAGACTGCATGGATGAAAGAAGATGGGAAATTCATTAATCTCCTGACGGGGGAGAAAACTGCTGTTGAAAATATCGTGGTGCCCGGACACAGCTTCTGCTGGATAAAGAGTCAAGTCTGAAGAAAATAAAATTATGCCGATGATTTCCGGCAGGATAAATGGAAAGGAACAGAGCTGTGAAAAAATATGATGTTACTGCATTAGGAGAATTATTAATAGATTTTACAGAATATGGCACCAGCGGCCAGGGAAATCCGGTCTTTGAAGCAAATCCCGGCGGAGCGCCCTGCAACGTGCTGGCCATGCTGACAAAACTGGGGCATAAGACCGCTTTTATCGGAAAGGTTGGAAAAGATTTCTTCGGAGAGCAGCTGAGATCATCCATCGAAGAAGTGGGGATTGATTCTACTTACCTTAAGATGGACGAAGAGGTACATACCACTCTTGCCCTGGTCCACACATTCCCGGACGGGGACAGGGACTTCTCCTTCTACCGGAATCCGGGTGCGGACATGATGCTGACCGCTGACGAGATTCCGGAGGAGCTGATCCGGGATTCGAAGATCTTCCATTTCGGCACGTTGTCCATGACCCATGAAGGCGTGCGGGAAGCTACGAAAAAGGCCGTCCGGATTGCAGAAGAGTCCGGCTGTATCATTTCCTTCGATCCCAATCTGCGGCCGCCTCTCTGGAACAGCCTGGATGAGGCAAGGGAGCAGGTGCTGTATGGTCTGGCCCACTGCCATATCCTCAAGATCTCGGACAATGAGATACAGTGGCTCACCGGAAAAGAAGACTATACGGAAGGTGTGGAGTGGATCAACAGTCGATATCATATCCCGCTGATCCTGGTGTCCATGGGTAAAGAAGGAAGCCGGGCCTATTATAAGGGAATCATGGCAGAGGCGGCCCCTTTCCTTCAGGAAAATACAATCGAGACTACCGGTGCAGGGGATACATTCTGCGGGTGCGTACTCCATTATATATGCGGACATGGCCTGGAAGGGCTGACTGCAGATGATTTGAAAGAAATGCTGACATTCGCCAATGCAGCGGCGTCTGTGATCACTACCCGGAAGGGGGCGCTGCGGGTAATGCCCCGGCGGGAGGAGATAGAGGAGATGCTTGCAGGCGGCGCGGAAGTGTGATAGCATTCTC
>DXCZ01000102.1 GCA_019115765.1 Candidatus Mediterraneibacter stercoripullorum
TATCAGTGGCGGGTGTCAATCCCCCATCTGATATACGCTCCGCGAGGCTGCGCAGGGATTCGGAGATGTATTATGTCAGCTAAAGCTGACCCGAATCCCGCGCCAAGACTCGCAAGCGAGTCTTGAATTATCAGAGGCAGAATAACAGTTATCTGCCAGGGGAGAGGAGGATTATTACGAAAAAGTTAATCGTATCAGCGCTCTGCGCATCAGCACTTCTGCTCTGCGCATGCTCCGCCGGAGGAGACACCGGCACATCGGAAACGGAAGACAAAACTACGACCGGGGAGGAGAGCAGCGGACAGGACAGTGGCGGCGGAGAGATCATCCTTGCTACTACCACCAGCACACAGGACAGCGGTCTTCTGGATTATATCCTGCCTGTTTTTGAGGAGGAGAGCGGCTACAGTGTGAGCGTAGTATCTGTGGGGTCCGGAGAGGCCATGACCATGGGAGAGAACGGCGAAGCGGATGTACTTCTGGTACATTCTCCTGAGGCGGAGGAAGAGTTCGTGGCTGGGGGACATGCGGATGAAGAAGGCAGGATGGACGTGATGTACAATGATTTCGTCCTGATCGGGCCGAAGGATGACCCGGCGGGGATCGCGTCTTCTGCGCCTGCTGACGCGGTGGCGGCCTTTCAGACGCTTGCGGATACGCAGTCTACATTCATCTCCCGAAGCGATGAGTCGGGAACACATCAGAAGGAACTGACCATCTGGGAAGCCTGCGGCATCCAGCCGGAAGGCGACTGGTATGTAGAGGCAGGAGCCGGGATGGGTGCAGTCCTTGAGATGACAAACGAGATGCTGGGTTACACCCTGTCCGACCGTGCCACCTGGCTGAATCTGGCGCTTGATGAGGATCTGACGATCGTCTGTGAGAAGGATCCCAGCGGTATCCTTTACAATCAGTATGGAGTGATCTGCGTGAACCCGGATAAGAATGAGAACATCAACCATGAAGGTGCAAAGGTATTCCAGCAGTGGATCGTGTCTGAGGAGACTCAGGAACTGATCGGAGAGTACGGTGTGGAGGAGTACGGGAAACCGCTGTTCACTCCCAATGCGGCTCAGAGCTGAGGCATGACGGAAGGCAGAGCCGGATAATGACGGCCGCAGAAAATATAAACCGGATGGAGCGTGATACAGATGGAGATCATCATTGACGGTATCAGGGAGGCGGTGAGGCTGATCCTGTCCCTGGACGGAGAAGTATTTGAAGTGGTGATTCTGTCCCTGCGGGTGTCCCTTCTGTCGCTTCTGATCGCGGGTGTTATGGGAATCCCAGCAGGACTGGCGCTGGCGGGACATGAGTTCCGCGGAAAGCATGTGGTGATGAGACTGATCTATACCCTGATGGGGATGCCGCCTGTGCTCTGCGGACTTCTGGTCTATATCATCCTGATGAGACGGGGACCGCTGGGCAGCCTGCGGCTGAACTATACAGTTACGGCTATGATCATTGTCCAGACGCTGCTCATACTGCCGATCATTACAGGGCTTACTTTCAGCGCAGCAGGAGAACGGCAGGGGAAAATCCGATGTCTGGCGAGAACTCTGGGAGCGGACCGAATTCAGACTATGAGACTTCTGCTTTATGAACTGCGGTTCGGACTGACCACAGCTGTTGTCTCAGGTTTTTCCAGAGGAATCTCAGAGGTAGGCGCGGTGATGATCGTCGGCGGCAATATTGACGGGAAGACACGGACCATGACTACGTATATCTCTCAGCTGAAGGGAATGGGAGAGTTTGAGCGGGCGGTGGCAGTGGGGCTGATCCTTCTGGTCATCTCGTTTGCGGTGAACACACTGCTCTACAATTTTCAGAAGGAAACGGGGCGGAGATAATGGAGCTGTCGGTACAGAACCTGAAAAAGATATATGGTACTCATACTGTGCTTGATATCGGAAAACTTACGTTGCCTTCCGGCAGGATCACTGCCATAGTGGGGCCAAATGGCGCGGGCAAGTCTACATTGCTCAGTATCCTGGCAGGTCTGCTGGAGGCAGATAACGGGCAGGTCTTCTACGACGGGCAGGAGGAGATCCCGCGGGAAAGAATGACAATGGTGTTCCAGGAGCCATATCTGATCTCTTCTACTGTAGAGAAAAATATTGCCTGGCCCCTGAAGATCAGAAAGATTCCCGGACAGGAGATCAGCCGGCGGGTGAAAGGACTGGCAGGGGAACTGGGACTTGTTCCGCTCCTGAAGAGGCGGATCGGCGGACTGTCGCTGGGAGAAGTGCAGAAGACCGCTCTGGCCCGGGCCCTTTCCTTTGGACCGGAGCTGCTGCTCCTGGACGAGCCATGCGCCAGCATTGATCCCAGCGCCACTCTGGAGATCGAGAGACTGCTGGCGAAACGAAAAGAGGAGTCAGGCACTACGATAGTCATTGTGACCCATGACCTGGCACAGGCCCGGAGACTGGCGGATCAGGTGGTGCTGCTCCATCAGGGGCAGGTGCTGGAAAGTGCGGAGGCGGAGAAGTTCTTCTCCAGCCCGGACAGAGAAGAGACAAGGAAGTTTACGGAAGGAGGCCTGCTGATCTGATATGAAACTGCTGAATACAGACACGTTGGAAGAAGCAAGGGAGAAGCTCTGGAAGGAAACCGCAGATATGGAGCTTGAGACATGTGAGGCGGAACTCAGGGAAGCACGGGGGCGTATCAGCAGCCGGGATATCTTCTCAGAGGAGAATATCCCGCCATTTGACAGGTCCACCATGGATGGATATGCCCTGGCGGCAGAAGAGACCTATGGAGCCGGGGAGTCGTCCCCGGTTTTTCTGCATGTATGCGGGAAGGTCAGGATCCAGGAAAAGGCTGACATGAGCCCCGGTCCGGGAGAGGCGGTGCAGGTGCAGACTGGCTCTATGATCCCGAAGGGAGCAGATGCGGTGGTCATGGCAGAGTATACAGAGGAATATGCTCCTGGCCGGATCGTCTGCTACCGTCCGGTCAGCCCCGGGGAAAATGTGATCCGGGCAGGAGAGGACATATATACTGGTGAGCGTATCATCTGCCGGGGGCAGCAGATCGGCGTGGGAGAGACTGGTATGCTGGCAGGCCTTGGTATCCGCCGGATCCAGGTGTACCGGAAGCCAGTGGTGACCGTGATCTCTACCGGGGATGAGCTGGCAGGTGCAGGTGAGCCTCTTACAGCCGGAATGATCCGGGATATCAATACGGATGCGCTGACAGCAGCTGCGGAATCATGTGGAATGGATGTCAGAGCGCAGATACGGATCGGAGATGAGAGGGAGAAGATATGCCATGCAGTACAGGAGGCTTCGGGAAACAGTGATATCGTTCTGATCTCCGGGGGGAGTTCCAAGGGCAGCCGGGACTTTACAGAACAGGTGCTGGAGAAAGTGACTGGTAATGTATTTACTCATGGGATCGCGCTGCGGCCCGGCAAGCCTACGATCCTTGCGTATGACAGAGAACGGAAGACTGTGATCACAGGACTTCCCGGGCATCCCATGGCTGCTGTACTGGTATTCCGGCTGGTGATCGCCCACTGGTACAGGCGGAAGACAGGGATGGACGAGCCGCTGTCAGTTCCTGCTGTGATGGGACAGAATGTATCCAGCAATCAGGGAAGGGAGACGTGTCTGCCGGTCCGTCTGATCCGGTCATGCGAAGCGGAAAGTAATCCGGCGGAAACGGCAGCAGAAGGTCAGGACAGTCAGAAAGGTCAGGATGGATATACCGCTCTGCCGGTCTATGCCAAGTCGGGCAGTATCTCGGCGCTTGCCGGGGCGGACGCGTATGTGATGATCCCTAGAGACAGAGAAGGATTGAAAAAAGGAGAAAGGATCTGGGCGGAACTGTTATGAAACGAAATCTGTATCTGGATGTGCAGGACAAAGAGACTGCACTGGAAAATTTTCTGAATGTGCTGGAAGGAGCCGTGCCGGACAGCGAGACCATCCCGGTCACGGAGAGTCTGGGACGGGTGACGGCGGAAGCGGTCTTTGCAAAGTGGTCCAGTCCTTCTTATAATTCATGTGCCATGGACGGGATCGCGGTGATCAGCTCTCATACAAAGGGGGCATCGGAGAACAGCCCTCTGCTGCTGCAGGAAGGGGAGGACTATCTGGAAGCGGATACCGGGGACATGATCCTGCCGCCCTATGACGCGGTCATCATGGCGGAGGAACTGATAGAGACGGAAGAGGGGTATCAGATTATCGCACCGACACATCCCTTTGCCCATGTGCGGGCGGTGGGGGAGGATATCGTAGCCAGCGAGATGGTGCTGCCTTCCGGTCATAAGATCCGGGCTGTGGACATCTCCGCGCTGCTGGCGGCAGGTGTGGGAACGGTACAGGTGATCCGGAGGCCTGTGGTTGGGATCATTCCAACCGGGGACGAGATGATCAGTTATAAGTACATCACAGAGCAGGGAGAGGCAGCCGGCCCGGAGGACGGTCATATTGTAGAGACCAACTCCTGGCTGTTTGACGGACTGGCCAGAGAGAACGGAGCTGTTGGACGGAGGTACGACATCGTGCCGGACCGGCCGGAGCTTCTGGAAGAGGCTGTGCTGCGGGCAGTGAAGGAGTGCGATATTGTTATCGTCAACGCCGGATCCAGTGCGGGACGGGATGACTACGCAGTACATGTGATCCGGAAACTGGGGGAGGTGCTGACACACGGCGTCAGTATCAAGCCGGGAAAACCGGTGATCCTCGGGAAGGTGAAGGGAAAGCCGGTGATCGGACTTCCCGGTTATCCGGTATCAGCGTATCTGACATTTATGGAATTCGTTGTTCCGGTGATCAACCGGTTCCTGACAGGAGAGAGCCAGCCTGCCGAGAAGGTACGGGCAAAGCTGACGAAGACAGTCATGTCCGGACTGAAATACGAGGAGTACCTGCGTGTGAAACTGGGAATAGTGGATGGAGAACTGATCGCTGCGCCGCTGAGCAGAGGCGCGGGAGCGTCCATGTCGCTGGTGAAAGCCGACGGGTTCTGCCTGATCCCGAAAAACAGCGAAGGCGTCATGGCCCACGAAGAGGTGGAAGTCCGGCTGCTGGAAAAGCCGGAACAGATCGGGAAGACGCTTGTGGTGATCGGGAGCCATGATATCATTCTGGATGTGCTGAACGACCTGATAACTGAGGAGCACACCGGTATGCGGCTGTCCTCTACCCATGTGGGATCCATGTCCGGTCTGATCGCTCTGAAGAAGCATGAGACCCATCTTGCGCCGTCCCATCTGCTCTGTGAGGAGGACGGAAGCTACAATGAAGCTGTGGTAAGAGAGATATTCCCCGGGGAAAAGATGGTCATTATCAAGGGTGTCCGCCGGAGACAGGGATTTATCGTGAAGAAGGGCAATCCTCTCCACATCCGGAAGATTGCTGACATTACGCCGGAGATCCGGTACATTAACCGGCAGAAGGGTGCCGGGACACGGGTCCTCTTTGATTATCTGCTGAAGAAGGAAAGTGTTTCCCCGGAAGAGATTCAGGGATATAAACACGAGGCAGCCACCCACATGGCAGTGGCGGTGGCGGTCCAGAAGGACAATGCGGATGTGGGTATGGGAATCTATTCCTGCGCGAAGGCGCTGGATCTGGATTTTGTAGATGTTGCCTTTGAGGAGTATGATTTTGTGACCAGAGAGGAATATCTGGATCTCCCTCTGGTACAGGAGTTCCTCCGGGTACTCAGGAGCAGTGAGTTCCGGAGAAAGCTGGAGGAACTTGGCGGATATACGGCAGAGGAGATTGGAGAAATCCAGTATATCAGATGGGGGATGACTCCCGCCTCTACAGGCGGTGAGTGACAAATCAGTAAAGGAGGTGAAGACCATGGCAACAGAATACGGAGGTTATATGGGGAAAGTCCTGCAGATTAATCTGACGAAACAGGAAGTGTCCGAGTATCCGTTTACCGATGAGGAGCGAAGACTTTTCATCGGCGGGAAGACTATGGCAGCGAAGATACTTGGGGATCATCTGACGGGAAAGGAGAAGGCATTTTCCGAGGAGAACCTGCTGGTGATCACCACCGGCCCCATGACCGGATCCGGGGCGCCCAGTTCCAGCCGGTTTAATATTTCCACCCTGTCGCCCCAGACCGGATATATCACATCGTCCAACTGCGGCGGGCATTTCGGATATTATCTGAAGAAAGCGGGGCTGGACGCTCTGATCCTGACGGGAAGGTGCGACCGGCCCACATGGATCGAGATCAATAATGAGAAGGTGATCTTCCATGATGCAGATGGTATCTGGGGCATGAAGACAGGAGAGACTCAGGCGGCGCTGGATGACAAGCTGCGGCTGAAGAATGGCCGGGTGCGTAAGAACGGGAAGATCTGTATTGGTCCGGCGGGGGAAAACCTGGTGCTCTATTCCTGTATCGTCTCAAATGAGCGTGTCTCCGGAAGAGGCGGTACGGGCGCGGTCATGGGATGGATGCGGCTGAAGGCGGTGTGCGCCTCCGGCAACAGAGAAGTACAGGTCCGCGATAAGGAGAAGATGGTGCGCCATACTCAGAAATGGTTCCGCTACCTGAGGAAGCATCCGCTGACTGGAAGCCAGCTGCCAAAGCTGGGAACAGCAGGACTTGTCAGTGCCATGCAGATGAAGCATATTCTCTCTACGAAGAATTACGCATACGGACAATATGATGATTTCGAGAAGGTAAGCGGGGAGGAACTGGCGGAGAGATATAATATCGTGAACAAGGGATGCCTTACCTGCCCGATCCGCTGTGCCCGCACAGTTGAAGTCAACGGGCAGCAGGTCAAGGGACCGGAGCTGGAGACACTGGTCCTCCTGGGCGGGGGAATACTGAATAATGATCTGGAGGCTATTTTCAGGTGGAATTATGAACTGGATGAACTGGGCATGGATACCATTTCCTGTGCCAATACCATCTCCTATGCCATGGAAGCCAATGAGAAAGGACTGTGGGACAATGGACTGAAGTTCTCGGAGACGGAAGAACTTTCGAGGATATTTGAAGACATCGCGTACCGCAGAGGGATCGGCGACGAGCTGGCATTGGGGAGTAAACGACTGTCGGAGAAATACGGAGGGAAGGACTTTGCGATACACGCAAAAGGGATGGAGCTGGCTGCCTATGAGCCGAGAAGGGCTGTTGGACTTGGACTGGGATATGCCACCAGCAACCGGGGCGGCTGCCATCTGAACGGCGGATACCTGGTCATCCTGGAAGGGCTGGGGCTTTCCATGGATCAGACGACTTATCATGCGAAAGGAGATCTGACCATGTTGTTCCAGGATCTGATGGAGATGATCTCCGCGTCGGGACAGTGTCTGTTCACCAGCTACGCCTTTTTCCCTACGCCATTGATGAACCATCCCAATGCATGGTACACGAAGATGGTGAACCGGATTCTGCCCTATACCGGACCGGTGGTACGGATCATCAACAAGTTTCCGGAGATCGCCTGTTTCCATCTGCCGGTGTTCCATCACACAAAGGGGTTCGAGTACACCACGGGGATGAAGATGACATTTGGTGATTATATCCGTTGCGGGGAGCGGGGATTCAATCTGGAGCGGGAGGTGAACCGCAGGTTCGGCGTCAACGCCAATAAGGATGCACTGCCGAAGCGGCTGACCCAGACCCTCCAGGATCCGAAAGATCCGGACTCTAAAGTTCCGCTGGAGAAGCTGAAGAAGGTGTACTATCACGCCAGAGGCTGGGATAAGGACGGACTGCCTACCCGGAGACTTCTGAAGAAACTGAAGATCAGCGAGGAGGCGGGGATATGATCACGGTAAAGATATTCGGTGTGGCCCGGCTCAGGGCGGGCACCGGCACCTTTGAGTGTGATGAGAATGATGTGAAAAATGTAGACGAACTGTTAAGCAGGATTCCTAATACGACAAGGAAAGAGGCGAAGGATCTGGTACTCCTTGTAAACGGAAAACCTGCCGGCAGAAGACACCGTCTGGAAGACGGGGACGAGGTGGTTCTGCTGGCGCCGGCGGGAGGTGGTTGATGATGAAGAAGAAAAAGGAAATACCAAGGATCGACCCGGAGGCATGTGCAGGATGTTCTGTCTGTGTGGAGAACTGCCCTATGGACTGTATCTCTATCGAACCTCCGAAGTTCCATGGCGATATACGGACTATAGCCCGGATAAATACTGCGAAATGCATCGGATGCGGCATCTGTGCAAAAGCCTGTCCCATCCGTGCTATAGAGATGCGAAGAGAAGGGAGAGTGGAGGATGCGATGAAGACAAAATGGAATGGAAAGAAAGTATTCTGCAGGGCTTTTCAGTATGTGATGAAATATGGAATGTATGTGCTGCCCTGGAGAGTGCCGAAAGTACTGAGAGGCTCTGGCTGTGTGAAGAAGCTTCCTATGTCTGTAAAGCGCAGAGGTTTCCGGAAGGTGCTGATCGTGACAGACAGCACACTCATGAAGCTGGGACTTCTGGACGGCATGCTGGACGCTATGAAAGAGGCAGATCTCCCTTATGTGATCTATGACGGTGTGGCGCCCAATCCTACGGATGAAAATGTGGAATCCGGTGTTGCAATGTTTAAATACAATAACTGTGACTGCATGATTGCTTTCGGAGGCGGTTCTCCTATGGACTGTGCAAAAGGAATCGGCGCCCGGATTGCCCGGCCGCGGAAAAAGGTGCGGAAGCTGCAGGGACTGTTCCGTGTGCTGCGGCCCATACCGGTCATCTTCGCCGTGCCTACGACAGCGGGAACCGGTTCGGAGACAACGATCGCGGCTGTGATCACAGAGGCGGAGACTCACCACAAGGCGTCCATGAACGATCTCTGTCTCATGCCCCGCTATGCGGTGCTGGATCCGGAGCTGACAAGAGGACTTCCGCCCAAGGTGACTTCTACCACCGGAATGGATGCACTTTGCCATGCGGTGGAAGCATATACCAATAATACTTATAATAGTGCTCTTGAAAAGAAGATGTGCCGGAAAGCAGTGCGTTTGATCTATGATAATCTGTACCGGGCGTATACAGACGGCTCTGACATGGAGGCAAGGCAGAACATGCAGGAGGCTGCTTTCCTGGCGGGCCGGTCATTTACCCGGGGATCGGTGGGATATGTACATGCCATCGGACATACTCTTGGGGGACTGTACGGCACCCCGCACGGGCTGGCAATGTCCATCCTCCTGCCTCATGTCATGAGAGCGTTTGGGAAAGCAGTCTATAAGAGGCTGGCAGAGCTGTGTGATGTATGCGGACTGGAGACGGCGGATGACAGCGCGGCTGCAAAGGCAGAGGCTTTTATCCGGTGGATCGAGGATCTGAAGGAACAGATGAACATTCCCGAACGGCTTGATATGGTCCGGGAGGAAGATGTGGATCAGATTGTGGAATGGGCGGAAAAGGAAGGAAATCCCCTCTATCCGGTGCCTGTGATCTGGAGCCGGAAGGAGTTTAAGGAGTTTATCCTGTCTGTGAGGGAAGAAAATGAATAAGGATTCTGATCAGGTTAAGTCCCCGTCGCATATTTCGGCGGGGACAGCTTTGTTCCGGAATTCTGTCGCGGCATGCCTGCGGCTTTACTGCAGAGTTATGGCAGATCTGCTGACGATGCGGAATGAGGACGGTGCTGCCGGAAGTAACAGAATGCGTCCCCGGAAACGACAGAATATGCACAGCACGTTGTAATTCCTGATGAAAACATTACAATAGATTCAAAAGAATTGCAGAGAAGATGCAGGAAAGAGGTCGAATATGGAAAAAATATCTTTAAATAAAGACTGGATCTGCTACAGGAGCGGGCACCGGGAAGAAGCTTTCCGGACGGACGTGCCCCACGACGCCATGCTGCTGGACAGCAAGAGCGAGAACAGCCCGGGAGGAGTGAACACAGGCTGGTATGACGCACAGGATTACAGTTATGAAAGGAAACTGATGATTCCGGGAGAATGGAAAGGGAAAAAGCTGATCCTGGAATTCGAAGGCGTTTACCGGAAGGCTACTGTGACTGTCAACGGCCAGAAGGCGGCTTTTCATGATTACGGGTACACCGGATTCTATGTGGACATTACCGAAACTGCTCTCTATGGAGCGGAGAATACTGTTCGGGTAGATGTGATCAATCATGACCAGCCCAACAGCCGGTGGTATTCAGGAACCGGGATCTACCGTCCGGTATGGCTTTATGTCCTGCCGGAGCGTCATATCGTGCTGGACGGCATACGGGTCACAACGCTGGACTGGAAGACGAGAAAGCTGAATGTTACGGTTGAGACATCTGGAGACGGCGAGATCCGGGCGCAGATCCTGGATCCGGCAACCATGGAGATCGCGGCGGAGCAGGAAGGAAACAGCGGCAGCGGCCAGTTTGTCTGGGAGGTTTCCATACCGGAGGCGAAGCTCTGGTCCCCGGAGTCTCCGAAGCTTTACATCTGCAGAGTCACATTTGGCGAGGATGTCCAGGAAACCAGATTCGGGATCCGTACAGTAGAGTGTACGCCGGAAGAAGGATTCTGCATCAATGGCCGCCGGGTGATCCTCAGAGGCGCATGTATCCACCATGACAACGGCCTGCTGGGGGCGTGCGCCTATGACTTTGCAGAGAGAAGGAAGATCCATATCCTTCAGGAAAATGGATATAATGCAGTCAGGAGCGCCCATAATCCCTGCTCCAAAGCCATGCTTGACGTATGCGACGAGACAGGTATGCTGATCATGGATGAGTACATCGACGCCTGGTATATCCATAAGACAAAATATGACTATGCGGATGAGATGGAGAAAAATTATAAGAAGGATCTGGCTGATATCGTGGCGAAAGATTACAATCATCCTTCTGTGGTCCTTTACTCTACAGGAAACGAGGTTTCTGAGACAGCACAGCCCAAAGGGATCGAACTGTGCGGCAATCTGACAAAGCGGTTCCATGAGCTGGACCATACACGGCCGGTCACCTGCGGCATCAACATATTTTTCAATTTCCTCAGTTCCATGGGCTTTGGAGTCTACAGCGACAAGAAAGCAGATCAGGCAGTGGAAAACGCAAAGAAGAAAAAGGCGGTGGGCAGTGAATTCTTCAATAAGCTTGCCGGCCTGCTGGGAGCGGACTTCATGAAATTCGGGGCGACTCTGTATCCTTGTGACGTCAAGACGAGAGATGCTTTCGCAAATATGGATATTGCGGGATATAATTACGGGATCAATCGTTATCTCCACGATCTGAAGAAATATCCGGATCGTCTGATCCTGGGAAGCGAGACTTTCTGCTCAGACGCATATCATTTCTGGATGCTGGCGAAGAAGCATAAGCGGATCATCGGTGACTTTGTATGGGCCGGCATGGATTATCTCGGAGAAGTGGGAATCGGCTCCTGGGAATACAAGGATTATGCGCCCCGGTTTGACAACGGGATGGGATGGGTCAGCGCCGGTTCCGGAAGGATCGATCTGACCGGCAAGCCGCTGGCTGAAATGACTTATACAAAAGTGGCCTTCGGGCTTCAGAAGATTGGTATGGGTGTGATTCCTGTGGATAATACATCCAGCTCTCATTCGCCGTCGGCGTGGAAGATGACAAACGCGGTGGAGAGCTGGTCCTGGGACGGATGCGACGGAAAAGACGCAAAAGTAGAAGTGTATGCCCGCGCCCATCATGTGTCCCTTTACGTAAATGGAAAATGTGTGGGAACAAAAGAGCTGAAAAAGGACTGCCGTACAGTATTTAAAACAATCTATCATCCGGGCGAACTGAAGGCGGTGGCTTTCAACGCTCAGGATCAGAAAATTGCGGAATGCGTACTTCAGACAGCAGGAAAGGAGACACGTCTGACACTGGAGCCGGAGCTGGACAAATTATCCGTAAATGATCTGCTCTATGTCCGGATGAAATATACAGATGATAAAGGTACCGTGAAACCTCTGGCAAGAGGGGAGATCAAGGTAAAGGCAGAAGGCGGAAAGATCCTGGGAATCGGAAACGGCTGCCCTTATTATGAGAAGAGCTATCTGGGAGATACGGCAGATACTTATTACGGCGAGGCCATGGTCATCATACAGCCTGAAAAGGCGGGAAAGATCACGGTGAAAGCGGAGAGCAGATACGGCAGTGCGCAGACCGAGGTGAAGGCAGTATGAAAGAAAAGTGGGCACAGTTTCAGGAAAAACATCCGAAGGCGGCAAAGCTGCTTTACCAGATCTTTTATTTCTGGGTGTTCAGTATGGGAGTGACGATCCTTCAGTATCTGATGTTTACGTTTTTCCCATACTTGTTCGGCCTGAAGTTTGCGGGAACAGAATTTATGTGGCCGCAGATCCCCATACATTTTGCCGGATTTGATTATAAATGGAATATCCTGGGATATGAAGTGGCGAGAAATGCTGCCGGGGAAGTTGTGATCGGCGGAGGACTGGGATACTTTATCAGTTATGAGCTGGGGACTTTCCTGGCCCAGTGTGTAAATTTCCCGCTGCAGAGAAATATCACTTTCAAGAGCCATGGAAATATTGCATGGCAGATCCTCTGGTACCTGATTGCATGGGTATTGATTTCTCTTGTATGCAACGGTGTGAACGGTCTGTGGATGCCTATTGCGCAAAATTTCTTCAGTCCGGCAGTGTATAATATCCTTGTGACATTTATCACGGGCGGCGTATCCATGGTGATATACTTTTTCGTATACAAGATCATCTTCCCGGAAGAGGAAACGAAAAAAGCATAGAAGCTTACAGAGAAAGCTTGAACGGGCACCTGGCAGGGCTTTAACCGGCCAGGTGTCCGTGTTATAATCAGAAAGAAATACGATAACAAGATTCGGAGTTGCAGAAGTAATGATAAAGATAGCGCTTGTAGATGATGAAAGAGAAGAGAGAGAACGTCTGCTGGGGTACTGCCGGAATCTCCGCAAAGAAGTCATGGATGAACTGGATGTACGTACTTTCGCGTCCGGAGATGAGTTCCTGAACAGGAAGGAAGAGTCTTATGACCTTATCTGCCTGGATATCGATATGGAGGGCAGGGACGGGATCAGTACTGCGAAGGAAATACGGAAAACGGACAGTCAGGTGATCATTATTTTTGTCACAAATATGGCGCAGATGGCCATAAAAGGGTACGAGGTAAGAGCGTTGGATTTTGTGGTAAAGCCGGTCAATTATTATTCTTTCGCCCTGAAGATGAAAAATGCTTTCAGCATGATCGAGAACAGGAAGACTATGGATATCATCCTTCCCACACCGGGAGGAATGCAGAAGTTTTCTACTGATGAACTCTATTATGTAGAAGTGTCGGGACATTATCTTTCTTACCATACAAAAGACGGCGTGTTCCGGCAGAAGGCGTCCATGAAAGAAATCGAGGACAGGCTGGAAGGGCTGTCTTTCAAGCGCTGTAATAACTGCTATCTGGTCAACCTGAAGCATGTGAGCAGTGTGGATAGGGATGAGATCCGTGTGGGCGGCGACCACCTGAAGATCAGCAGACCCAGGAGAAAAGAGTTCCTCCAGTCTCTGGCAAACTATATGGGAGGGATTCGTCTATGATAAATATGATGAGATTATGGGACAGCATTTCATATATGGCAGAACTCATCGCCGCATGTCTTATCTTTATGACCCCCCTCAGAAAGAGAAAAGACTTTCCGCTGAGGACAGCGGCGGCAAGCTGCATTTTCCTGCTGGGATCCTGGGCGGTCAATGCACATCTGCGCATTCCGCCGTCAGGAACTCTGTATCTCGTCTACTGGGCGGCATATCTCCTGCTCAGCGTGGGTTATGTATGGCTCTGTCTGGGCGGCAGTCCGGTCCAGGCGGTCTACTGTGCGGTGTTTGCCTGCGCAGTGCAGCATATTGCCTATGACGTCTATCTGATCTATACCATACTTGGCGGAGAAAATTACATTGTATTTGTGCTGATCTTTGCGGCTGTTTACAGCGTTTCATACTGGTTTATCGCCAGGAAGATCCCGGATAACGGGAAAGTTGCGGTGAGTCGGAGGTCTCTCTTTCCGATTGTCACCTTGATCGTTCTTGTCTGGATACTCAGCATCATGGATGATTCCTTTATCGCCGGGTTCGAGTCCGGAGCCTGGCATCGAGTGATCTACCGCATTATTGATGCGCTGTGCTGTATCTATGTACTCTGGGTACAGATTAATCAGAAGGAACTGCTCCGCCTTCAGAGGGAACTGGCAGGGATTGATTCGGCGCTTAGGACTCAGAGACAGCAGTATGAGATGACCGGAGATACTATAGAGAGCATCAACCGCAAATGCCACGATCTGAAACATCAGATCTGGGCACTGAGGAAAATGGATGACGGAAAAGAAAGGGAAGCCTATCTGAAAGACCTGGAAAACGATATTATGATCTATGACACTGCGCTTCAGACAGGAAACCGTGCGCTGGATGTAGTGCTCATGGAAAAGGCGCTGTTCTGCAAGAACCACGACATTGACTGGACTTGTATGGCTGACGGGAGCAGACTGGGATTTATGCGGATGGAAGATATTTACGCAATATTCGGCAATGCGCTGGACAATGCGGTCCGCGCAGTCATGGCTCTGGAAGATAAGGCGAAGCGGGTCATCAGCGTTAAGGTACTGGCGCAGGACAGTATTCTTGTGATTCAGATCCAGAATTATTATGAAGGAAGTCTGAGGTTTGACAGAGGGCTTCCCGTTACTACAAAGAAAGATAAAAGAGACCACGGCTACGGGATGAAGAGTATCCGCTACACTGCAGAAAAGTATAACGGTACGATCACGGTCAGCGGGGAAAATCAGATATTTACCCTTCAGATCCTTTTGCCTGTTCCGGAAGAGCAGAAGTCGGTTTCGGACAATCCGGAGAAGCAGGAGGCTGAATAAGCTCAGGAAAGAGACGGCGATAAAGAGACGGCAATATAGTAAAAAACGAAAAGCCGGAAAAAGAGAAAAATATACAAAACAGAGAAAATAAAAAATCGAGAAAAATAGCTTGCTATTGTATATTCTCAGACCTATAATAAACCCTTGGCAAAAAATGAAAGCGAGGGGATATTATGGCAGCAGATTCAACCCGAGACATGACCTCCGGCGGCCCGGCAGGCGTGATCATACGTTTTATGATCCCGGTGTTTCTGGGAAATATTTTTCAGCAGTTTTACAATGTAGCCGACTCGATCGTGGCCGGCCAGTTCATCGGAGTGAATGCGCTGGCGGCTATCGGAAGCACCGGATCGCTCATGTTCTTTGTGACAGGCTGGCTCAACGGACTGAGCAGCGGATTCGCGATTCTGGTATCGCAGTGGTTTGGAGCCCGTCAGTATGACCGGATGAGACACTATGTAGCGATGTCTGTTTACCTGGCGGCGGGATTCGCCATTCTCATGACTGCGGTCCTGATGATCGCCAATGTACCCATTCTCAGGATGATGAACTTTTCTGATGAGATCATGCCGGATGTAAAGGCATATATGGAGATTATTTACGCCGGACTGATTGTCACGGCGGCTTACAATGCACTGGCATCCTTTCTGAGAGCGCTGGGGGATTCCAGATCGCCGCTCTATTTCCTGATCATATCGGCGGCGATCAACGTGGTGCTTGATATTGTATTTATCGTAAATTTCAGGATGGGAGTGGAAGGATGCGCATACGCAACGGTCATCGCTCAGGGAATTTCAGCCGTACTCTGCTTTGTATATATATTGAAGAAGTTCCCGATCCTGCATCTTAAGAAAGAGAACTTCGTTATCTCCTTTAGCAGTTTCGGACGGCTTCTGGCGCTGGGAATACCGATGGGACTGCAGTTCTCTATTACCGCTATCGGAACAATCATTGTACAGGGAGCGGTCAACGTGTACGGAGAGGTATATATGGCAGGGTTCTCCGCGGCAGGGAAACTGCAGAATATTCTTTCGGCAGTATTTACCGCGTTCGGCGCGACGATTGCCACCTATGTAGGGCAGAACAGAGGCGCAGGCCGTATGGACAGAGTCAAGGTCGGAGTGAAGTATACTCAGATTATGATCCTTGCATGGAGCGTGGTAGTCATGATCGCCATGTATTTCGGAGGAAAATATATGACATGGCTCTTCGTCAGCCCTTCTGAGACAGAAGTGGTGGATGCGGCTGTGACTTATTTCCACACCGTGTTCTGGTGCTATCCGTTCCTGGGAAGTATCTTCCTGTATCGGAATACGCTTCAGGGTATGGGATACGGGCTGGTTCCCATGCTGGGCGGCGTCTTTGAGCTTGTGGCCAGGACAGCCATTGTGACGATCGTTGCGGGAAAGACCAGTTTCGCCGGTGTGTGCCTGTCGGATCCGGCGGCGTGGATCGCTGCGCTGATCCCGCTGGTTCCGTACTACTTCTATACCATGCATAAGTGGGAGAAGCAATATAGGGTCAAACAGCCCGCTGATGTCAGCAAGTAAACGGCAAAAGAAATGAAAGAAAGATATCAAAAAGCTGCCGGACACCGGCTCCTGATCCATATGATCCAGGAACCGGTGTCCGGCAGCTTTGAATTCTCAGATTATTTCAGATAACAAATGATTCAGCCTTATTCAGCTGTCTCTTCAGCGTCCTCTGCTTCCTCATCAGCAGGAGCAGCATGAACCTCTGTAATAGTAACAACAGTTGATTCCGGGTCTGTTGTGAGAGTCAGTCCTTCTGTATGAGCGATCGGCAGATCAGCTACCCTTAAAGTTTCGCCTACCTTCATCTCGCCTACATCAATCTCAACTTTATCGACAAGTGCGGACGGGAGCGCCTTAAATGCGATCTCATGCAACATCTGCTGCGGAACGCCTGCAACAAGTTTATCCTCGTTGATCAGGTGGATTTCAGCAGTTGAGTGTACCTGTTCGCCGCTTACAAGAGCCTGGAAATCAATTTCATCAACGTAACCCTTCAGCGGATTATAGTCAACTTCCTTGATCAGTGCGTCGTATGTCTTGCCTTCGACTTCCAGCATGACCTGTCCGCCTTTTCCTTCTTCCTTCAGCAGACGCTCGATGGCACCTTTTTCAAACTGAAGCGGAATGGTCTCTTCCATCTCACGGCCGAAAATACTGCCCGTAACAAATCCTTCACGTCTAAGTTTCTTGGCTTTGGTTTTCATGTCTCTTCTTTCAGCTTTTAAAGTATTCATTTATCTTTTCCTCCAATCACTGAATTACGCTTAGCAACCTTCAACTTTGTACTTTACATAAACAAAGAGGTTTTGTTAAGTGATATTTATTTGTTACAACTATAGTATAGCACCAGTGTCAAGAGGAAAAAATTAATCTGATTCTCAGAAAAATTGATTAATTTTAATTTTTGAAAGAGGATGTCCTGAAAGTTACAAAGTGACTTGACGGATGTCATTTTTGGGGAAAAGTTTTGACGTAAAAACATGTCCAGGATCCTGAGCCGGTCCGAAATGGACTGTTCGCTTTACACCATCTGAGATATCGAAAAATCATGGGACAGATCTGTCAGAAAATACTATTGAACAAAACAGCTCAGATCTGAAAGAAATTAAGATTGTCTTTTCGTCTTCAATAGGCTATAATAAATAAGGGTTTATACAAATCAAATAATCCCGGCGTATGCCTGCAGTGCGGGCGGGGCAGGGAGTCAGAAGTGGAGGAAAAAAGATATGTTAGTATCAGCAACAGAAATGCTTCAGAAAGCAAAAGCAGGCCATTATGCAGTAGGACAGTTCAACATCAACAATCTTGAGTGGACAAAGTCGATTCTTTTAACAGCTCAGGAGTGCAACTCTCCGGTTATCCTCGGAGTTTCCGAAGGTGCTGGAAAATATATGACAGGATTCAAGACAGTAGCAGCTATGGTCAAGGCTATGATCGAGGAGCTGGGAATCACAGTTCCGGTTGCTCTTCACCTGGATCACGGCACATACGAAGGATGCCTGAAGTGTGTTGAAGCAGGATTTTCATCCATTATGTTCGACGGATCACACTATCCGATCGACGAGAACGTTGAGAAGACAAAGGAACTGGTTAAGATCGCTCACGAGCACGGCATGTCCATCGAGGCTGAGGTAGGATCCATCGGCGGAGAGGAAGACGGCGTGATCGGAAGGGGCGAGTGCGCAGATCCCCAGGAGTGCAAGAGAATCGCTGATCTTGGAATCGATTTCCTGGCGGCAGGTATCGGAAACATTCACGGAAAATATCCGGCTAACTGGGAAGGACTGAGCTTTGAGACTCTGGATGCGATCCAGCAGCTGACAGGCGATATGCCGCTGGTTCTTCACGGAGGTACAGGTATTCCGGAAGACATGATCAAGAAAGCAATCAGCCTTGGCGTTGCAAAGATCAATGTAAATACAGAGTGCCAGCTCTCATTTGCTGATGCTACACGTAAATATATTGAGGCAGGAAAAGACCTTGAGGGCAAAGGCTTTGACCCGCGTAAACTTCTGAAACCGGGTGCAGAAGCTATCATGGCGACAGTTAAAGAGAAAATGGAGCTGTTCGGTTCTGTAGGAAAAGCCTGAAAAATATACGGTAATAGTTCGGTTTTCCAAATGACTCGGGCTGAGCTGTTATAATAAAAAACTTTTTGCAAAATTTTACTTGCCTTTTTCGGATGATTGAGGTATACTGTCACACGTAGACAAGAACAAGGGCGTTCCAACATAGCTTGGAGTGCCCTTTTTTCATTATCAGGAGGTTCTGGGAGTTTCCTGTATCGTGAAAAGGTCTGCCGGTGAGCCAGGGGCCTGCCGGAATGGAAAGAAGTAAAAGGAAGGGATCTAATATGAGCAAAGAATTGATCAACGTAGCTGAAATCTTTGGGGAGAACGTGTTCAATGATACTGTGATGCAGGAACGTCTCCCGAAGAAGGTTTACAAAAATCTGAAAAAAACAATCGAAGAAGGAAAAGAGCTGGATCTTGAGACAGCTGATGTGATCGCCCATGAGATGAAAGAGTGGGCAATCGAGAAGGGAGCAACCCACTATACACACTGGTTCCTGCCGCTGACAGGTGTTACGGCTGAGAAACAGGACTCCTTTATCTCCGCTCCGCTTCCCAGCGGAAAGGTGCTGATGAGCTTCTCAGGAAAAGAGCTGATCAAAGGTGAGCCGGACGCGTCTTCATTCCCGTCAGGAGGACTGAGAGCTACTTTTGAGGCCAGAGGATATACAGCATGGGACTGCACATCTCCGGCATTTGTAAGACAGGACGCAGGCGGAGCTACACTTTGCATCCCCACAGCTTTCTGTTCCTATACAGGAGAGGCACTGGATCAGAAGACACCGCTTCTGAGATCCATGGAAGCTATCAATAAGCAGGCGCTGAGACTTCTCAGACTGTTTGGAAATACAACATCCAAGAAGGTAACTCCATCTGTAGGACCTGAGCAGGAATACTTCCTTGTTGACGCTGAGAAGTTCGAACAGAGGAAGGATCTGATCTATACCGGACGTACGCTTTTCGGAGCTATGCCGCCGAAGGGACAGGAGCTGGATGACCATTATTTCGGAACGATCCGTCAGAGAATCGCTTCCTTTATGAAGGATGTGAATGAAGAGCTGTGGAAAGTCGGTGTTACAGCAAAGACACAGCACAACGAAGTGGCTCCTGCACAGCATGAGCTGGCTCCGATCTACTCTGAGGCAAATATTGCTGTTGATCACAACCAGATCGTAATGCAGACGTTGAAGAGAGTGGCATGCCAGCATGGACTGAAATGTCTGCTTCACGAGAAACCTTTTGCAGGAGTGAACGGTTCCGGTAAGCACAACAACTGGTCTATTACTACAGACGATGGAATCAATATGCTTGATCCGGGCAAGACGCCTCACGAGAATACACAGTTCCTTCTTGTACTTACCTGTATCTTAAAGGCCGTAAATATGCATGCGGATCTGCTGAGAGAGTCTGCGGCTGATCCCGGAAATGATCACAGACTGGGAGCAAACGAGGCGCCGCCGGCTATTATCTCCGTCTTCCTCGGCGAGCAGCTGGAGGATGTGCTTGATCAGCTGATCAGCACAGGTGAGGCTACCCACAGTCTGAAGGGCGGCAAGCTGGAGACAGGCGTAAGCACACTGCCGGATCTTGAGAAAGACGCAACAGACAGAAACCGTACATCACCGTTTGCGTTTACAGGAAACAAGTTCGAGTTCCGTATGGTTGGATCCCGTGATTCTATCGCGTCTCCGAACATTGTACTGAATACCATTGTGGCAGAAGCTTTTGCAGATACATGCGATGTGCTGGAGAAAGCAGATGATTTCGATAAGGCCGTGCATGATCTGATCAAAGAATATGCAACAGAGAACCAGAGAATCGTCTTCAATGGTGACGGATACTCTGAGGCATGGGTAGAGGAAGCTGAGAGGAGAGGACTTCCGAATATCCGCTCTATGGTAGAGGCTATTCCGGCTATGGTCACAGATACGGCAATCAAACTGTTTGAGCGTTTCGGCGTGTTTACAGAGGCTGAGCTGAGATCCCGTGCGGAGATTCAGTATGAGACATATGCGAAAGCAATCAACATTGAGGCCCGCACCATGATCGATATGGCCAGCAAGCAGTTTATGCCGGCATTTATCAAATATACAAAGACACTTGCCGATACGATCAATGCAGTTACGGCAGCAGGAGCGGACGCAAGCGTACAGAAAGACTGCTTGGATAAAGTGACAGTTCTTATGGGCGAGACAAAGACTGCTCTGGATGAGCTGATCAAAGTGACAGACGAGGCTGCAGGAAAAGAGGAAGGATCTGTACAGGCTAACTTCTATCATTCAGATGTGGTTCCGGCTATGGAAGCGCTTCGCACCCCGGTTGATAAACTGGAGATGATCGTGGACAAAGAGGCATGGCCGATGCCGTCTTACGGAGATCTGATCTTCGAAGTATAATCAGAAAAAAGATACAGTGCTTATATACGGAAAGTTATAAAGCGGAAAAGGCAGATGACAGGAGTGAAATTCCTGAGTGTCTGCCTTTTCTGCTTTGCAAATATAGTATTTCTAAATAATAGGGTAAAAGTGTTTGCTGATTGATAGTAAGCCGTGCCATGTATCGCCGATGAATTGGCTGCGAAATAGAGATGGAAAGAGAAATAAAGATTTCCCGACCGATTATATATAGATAAAATAAATAACTAAGACTTCCCATACCTGAAATGGGCTTCGCTCCTTGAAAATTCAATATTTCAGCTGACAAAATAGTGATTTATGCCCCTATAGCCTCAGGATGGAGTGCGTTACGCAGATATTTCGGCAGTCTTG
>DXCZ01000103.1 GCA_019115765.1 Candidatus Mediterraneibacter stercoripullorum
CAAGACTGCCGAAATATCTGCGTAACGCACTCCATCCTGAGGCTATAGGGGCATAAATCACTATTTTGTCAGCTGAAATATTGAATTTTCAAGGAGCGAAGCCCATTTCAGGTATGGGAAGTCTTAGTAAAAAAATTATTTTTGTGAAAAACAGCTAAAAGGGAAGGGGGTTAGATGATATGATTACCGGCCGGAAAAATAATCCGACCGGTAACTCAAATATTATCGTGCGTTTTGCACGGAAAGACGGAAGGTTTCTTATATCTATGCCAGTCCCTTTTCTTCCAGCCAGTCGATCAGAAGTCGCTGCCCCTTCTGACGCCGCCGCGCCATATGGCGGAACTGCAGGATCGTCAGACATGTGAACAGGATCGCCAGTATACTAAGCAGGATCACAGATGTCCGGATGCTTCCTCCGCCGCAGATGGTGCTTCGGAATGCGTTGACTGTGTAAGTAAACGGCAGATAGGCGTGGATTTTTGCCACAAAGGGCGGCGAGATCTCAACCGGGTAAGTTCCGGCGGAACCGGACAGCTGCACGACCATGAATATCAGCATCAGGAAACTGCCGACTTTGCCCAGTGTAATGTTAAAGAAATACATGATCGAGGTAAAGGCTGCCGCAGTCAGGCAGGAAAAGAGGATGGTCTTTGCCAGTAACGCAGGGGTGAATCCATCGATCACATGGAGAAGTACGATCAACAGGATGCCCTGCAGCAGGGCTACCGGATAAAGTACAGAGGCTTTGCTGGCCCACCAGGCAAACCCGGATTTCAGCTTCCCGTTATATTTTGTGAGAGGATACATGAGGCAAAACGCCAGGCATCCGACCCACAGGCCGACGGACATCATATAAGGCGCCATGGCATGGCCGTTATTTTTTACCTCAGTTATCATTGTTTCATCGTCTGTTACCGGGGAAGCAAACATGTTTATCGTACTATCTGTGGCTTTTATTTTGCTGACTTCCTCCGAACCTTTTTCAAGACTGGACGCCAGCGTATCTGCGCCTGATCTGAGCTGGCCCATTCCAAGATCCAGAGTTTCCGAACCTTCTGCAAGACGGGAGGCTCCGCTATGTATCTGAGCGGCACCTTCCGACAGCTGTGAAGCTCCTGTATTCAGGGCACTGCTGCTGGCCGCAAGAGCAGATGTCCCTTCAGAAAGGGCTGATGTCCCGTCAGAAAGCTGAACTGCCCCGGCTTTTAGTGTGTCTGCTCCGTCAGAAAGCTGTGATGTACCGGCAATCAGGGCCCCGCTGTTTTTATCCAGAAGTGAGATGGCACCGGTATAAGAGCCGATTCCTTCTCCCAGAGTGGAGATGCCTGCCGCAAGTTCCTTTCCTCCGGAGGTTACGCTGCTGATTCCGGAAACCATGTCTGTACCGGCTGCCTTCAGGCTGTCAGCTCCGGTGTTCAGAGCAGGATCAGCGGCAAGGAGTGTTTCAAACCCGGCGTTTAATGACTTTATCCCTGCTGCAGCTTCCGGAAAATGTTCGGATGCCTGTTCCAGTGCGGCCAGGGATTCTGATACGTTTTCTGTACCTGCGCATACCTGCTGTGCGGCGGAATAAAGCTGTCCGGCTGTTTTCGTCAGATCTGTAATTTCATTTTCCGGCAGATCAGGGAGCGATGCTGCGGTATTGGCAGTCTGATCAGCAGAGCTTTCCAGCTGATCGGATACCTGGTTCATATACTTCGTTTTATCAGACAGAGCGGCGGTCCTATTGGAAAGTCTGTCTGCTGTCTGTTTTAACTGCTGCGAAGTGCTGTCAATGGTTTCATCCAGTTCGTTCAGAATTCCGGAAGTATTTTCCGCTATATCCTGAGCACGGTTTATATAAGCGACAGAATTTATGCCGGATATACCTGGTGTATTTTCTGCTGAGTTATTCAGAGCAGAGATTACATCTTGTATGCATTCAAGAGATTCCTTAGAAACGGAATCGTTTTCTGAAAGCTGCTCGTATACTTTTTCTAGAGAAGAGGCGGAATCCGACATGACATCCTTCGATTGTCTGACCTGTGCATCAGCGGCACTGAGCTGTCTGTCTGCATCTTCCGCGCATTCTTTTGTTGTCTGAGATATGCGGTCAGCAACATCGGAGAGTGCGGCTTTGGCGCTTTGAAGACGGGATACAGTGTCTGTTATGCCGGATTCGGCGGAACGAGTATCATCAGAAGCTGCTGTCAGTTCGTCTGCTGTGTTCGCTGCGGCAGCAGATGCCTGTGACATTGCGGAACTTGCATTTTTGACCTCTGTTCCTGTGGCGGTTAGAGTCTCGGAAAGCGTATGGAGCTGCTTGTCTGTGGAACTGTCTTCAAGTATCTGCAGCTGTTTATACAGGCCGCCAAGACCGGATTCCAGCTGTTTTGCTCCGTTTTCCAGGGATGTGTTTCCATCCGAGACAGCGGCATGAAGGCTTGCGATCCCGGAGGAAATCTGGCCCAGATCCTCGAGGGGAGTAAGATTTTCTGCTCCTGCCGCCAGTTTTTCCGCACCTTGTGTATATATGAGTGTATTTTCTGTAAATGTATTGACGGCGCTGATGTATGTGTCTGAACCGGATTGCAGAGAATTCAGTCCTGCGGAAAGATTGTCAGCCCCTGTTTTCAGATCCCGGCTTCCTGAGAGGAGCTGGGGAGAGACTTTGTTCAGCGCGGAGATTCCATTCGTATACTGTGTTACACCGCCTTCTAATGTCTGCATGCCTTCCATCAGCTGAGGCAGCTTTGAAGTAAGCTCAGCCATGCCGCTGTCAAGCTGTTTAGCGCCGGTGTTTATCTTGCCCACGCTATTTGTATATTCTTTCAGGCCTTTCGTCAGTGTTTTAGCTCCATCGGAAAAGGTAAGTGTGCTGCCGGCCAGTTTTTCCAGGCCGGAGGAAATAGTTTTGCTGCCGGCCGCAGCATCTGCAATGCCGCCGGAAAGCTCAGTGGCGCCATCGGATGCTTCACGCAGTCCGCTGCCGGAATCTTTGATCTGGTCGAACAGGACGGAAGCATATGTTTCAGTGACCTGGGACGCTATTTCATCCCGGATTTTTGTGAGTGCTGTTTCGCTCATTTTTGAGGCGATATAGTTGGTTCCGGGATTGGTTTCATACTGAAGCTCCATTTTCTGCGGAGTCTTATCCATAAGAGTAGAGGCATTTGCTGAGAAATGTTCTGGTATGGTGATCACCATATACCAGGTTCCGTTGGCAAGACCTTCTTCCGCCCTGGCGCTGTCCATAAAATGGAAATCCAGAGCATCATTGTCTTTCAGGGCCTTAACCAGATCGCCGCCTATGTTTAAAGTTTTACCTTCATATTCCACCGGCTGGTCTTCGTTTACAACTGCGACGGGAAGCCTGTCAAGACTGCCGTATGGATCCCACATAGATTTCAGAAACAGTCCTGCATAGATAAACGGAATCAAGATGACCGCTATAATAACGACCAGCAGGATTTTGTTCTTCAGCAGGCTGTTCCATTCTTTTTTGATCATATAAGTCCTTCTTTCTATTATTTTTTATCTATGAAAGATAACATGGCAGAAGGAAAACGAATACAGACATTATAAGCCCCGTGTCTGATTTTCAGGCACAGGGCTTATAATGTCAGGAATCTGAACGGTCAAATCGGCGGATCATCTCTTCCACAGTTCCTTTTTTCAGATCATATATGCGGTGGAAGAAGATTCGGATATCGTCATTCAGGCCGGATTGAATCCACCCGGATATAATGCCGAAGCTGAGAGTTTTCAGATACTGAACAATGATATGATGATCATCTTCGCTGATCTGGCGGTTATTCAGGACGGAATCCACATAGAGAACTACAATATGTTCGCAGACCTGCCACAGATACTGTTCAAAGATCTCGCGGTTTACGGAATGATATATATGGAGAAACAGAGTTTTCCGCTCCAACATATATGTTATAACACTTTCCATAAAATCCTGGATCGTATCGGCCGACGGGTATTTCTGTATGATGTATTTAGCTTCTTCCATTATAATGTCTTCGATCAGAGATGGAATATCATGAAAATAATAATAAAATGTATTGCGGTTGACTCCGCAGTCGTTTACGATATCCTTTACAGTTATTTGTGACAGTGGACGGTCATTTAAAAGTTTTATAAAAGATGATTTTATTGCGCTGCGTGTAAAATTTGCCATGGCTGTTTACCTCCCGATGCTAGAAGTATCATATCATTTATCGGGAAATAATGGAAGCTTTGCAAAAACTGTTGACAAGTTTTCTTGGCGATGATATCTTTAAGATGCAAAGTAAACTTGGCGAGAATAATGTAGGAAGTATGGGTCCGGAACCAGAACCTGCGGCGGTTCATGAATGCATCTGAAGGAGAAGATACCATGAATAAAGATGAGATATTAAAGCGGAGTAGAAATGAAAATAAGGGTCAGGATGAGATGGAACGCGATGTGGACGCAAGAGCCGGAAGACAGGCGGCTTCCATTGGACTGCTGGTGTGTATGCTTTTGAATTTGACAGAATTGCTGATAAAGGGCCAGGCTAATCTTAGCGCGTGGATCGTATGGAGCGTGATCATGGGTACGATGGAACTGTCGAGATTCTCAAAGCTCAGAAAGAAGGCTGACCTGATCAGTGCGGTGATTTTGCTGGTATGTGGAGTGGCGTTTGTGGCTTTCTATGTTATAGAACTGTTGAAGTAATGAGGGGTGCGACTATGGATGATAAGCTGATCTTACGGAATCATTTGAAAGAGGCCCGAACGGAAAAAGGTCTGTCCCAGGCAGCCCTGGCAGAGTTGGTGGGAGTGTCAAGGAACACCATAAGCTCCATCGAGACCGGACAGTTCAACCCCACTGCCAAGCTGGCGCTGATCCTGTGCATCGCCCTGGACAGGAAATTTGAAGAACTGTTTTATTTTGAATAGAGAATAAGATACGCCGCTCCTGCTATATCGGCATGGAGCGGCGTATCTTGTTTCAGTCAGAGTTCAACAGAGCGGAAATTGATCTCGAGATCATCATAGATCCCAGCTTTGACTGTATCGGAGAAGGTATAGTCTCCAGTGTCTTCCGTCTCAAAATCGTAAACCAGGATCCTGTCCTTATCCGGATCGACGATCCAGTATTCACGGACGCCGGCTGTCCGGTATTTGAATAGTTTGGTAAAATAATCCATTCGTCTGCTGGACGGAGAGACAATTTCAATGATCCAGTCCGGCGCGCCGGTACAGCCTTTGTCTGTCAGTTTCCTTTTATCGCATATCACGCTTATATCAGGTTCCACATAGTTTTTATCATCTGTATTCAGAAAGACAGCAAACGGGGCAATATCGACCTCACAGGAGCCGTGTTTTGCATCGATGTAGTCGGCAATCTTACGGTAAAGTGCGCCGAGTATCTGCTGATGTCTTCTGCCCGGAGGCGCCATCATATACATCTGTCCGTCGATCAGTTCTGCCCGCTGCCCATCAGGCAGTGCATAGATATCGTCAATCGTATATTCCTTTTTATGCTGCGGCAATGGCATAGTAACACGTCCTTTCATAGCATATATAAAATACTGTTCCTGTTTTTGGGTTTATTCAAAGTAACAGCTCAGCCCGCGCCATTCGGAAAAACGCACTGACGTGCTTATTGCGGCTGCGCCGCTGTTTTCCTCATATACGGGCGCTCAGCTCATGGAACTGTTACTATTCAAATTATAGCATGCTCCCATATACGCCCGCAATTGATTTCTACCCGGAACCACGACTGCTCATCTTGTCCCAGTATCCAGCCGGAAAGGGACTGTGCTGCCGCGAAGGCCCGTAGTGGAGCGCCGGCATTTGGGCCGCGTCTTTTGCGGCCCTACGTGTCCGCTGCGCTCCACTCCGAGCGAAAGCGTGGCCGCCGGGGCAGCACAGTCCCTTCCCGGCGGAAACATGAGAACAAACTCCCCTCTTTACATCCCTTCGCCCATCCTTTATACTGCTTTTATGGGCAATCAGCCAGTGGAGGGCAGAAGGATGCAGGTGACAGAGAAGCTTACAAGGCCTCTTACAGAAGCAAAGTATTTAAATGCGGATAATGCGGACCGATACCGGAGCATTATGCGCATTTTTTATGAAAATTATGAAAAACTGCGGTACTGGATGTATCAGGAGGAAGTCTATGCGGAGATGACGGCGGATCCGTATTTCGCTGATTACCGGATGGAGCAGTGTCAGCAGGATCTTGCCATGCTCACAGAATGGAAGAATCTGAACACCATCCAGGATACCCGCCGGGTTTCTTCCATCGAGGAGTTCAAGAATAAGAAGTTCCGGTATCAGATGTCGGAGTACAGCGTGGAGATCGAACGTCTTGTGATCCGGCTGGAGAATCTGTCTGTGGAGGGAGCGTCTCTGGAACCGGCACTTCTGGAGCGGATCCGTATCAATGTGGAGAAATTCCCGGCAATGGACGGGAAGGATCCGGAGACGGTGTACGGCTGGTGGAATGATCTGAACAATGATTTCATCCGGCTGAACCAGAACTATCAGGACTATATCCGGGATCTGAACAGTGTGAAAGCGGAGGAGATGATGCGGACCCGGCAGTTCCTGGTGTTCAAGGATAAGCTGGTGGAGTATCTGAGGAACTTTATCAAAGGACTCCAGAAGAACGTGGGAGTGATCGAGGAGACTCTGCGGATGCTGGATCCGGGGCTGCAGAAGCGGGTCCTCGACCTGGTAAATGACTATGAGATGTCGATTCCCAGGATGGATGTGGAAGTTTCCAGGGAGATGATCGAAGAGAAGACAAGAGGGCGGTTTGACAGCATCAGAAAGTGGTTTGTCTCAGAGGGAAGTCAGGAAAATGAGGCGGGGCGGCTTTTTGATGCTACTAACGAGATCATACGGCGGATCACCCGGTATGCGGCCCAGCTGAGTGAGAAGAACGCTCTCGGCGCCAACCGCCGGGAGGAATACAGGAAAGTAGCAGAGATATTTCTGAAATGCCGGGACATGGATGAGGCGCACCGGATGTCGGCTATGGTGTTCGGCCTGGAGCGGCCATTCCATCTGAAGATGGCTGCTGACCGGATCACGGACAGTATGAACCAGAGTGTCTATGAGGAACCGGCATCGGAACTGACGCTGAAGCCGAGAGTACGGACCTACCGGGAGAAGGCCGGAAGGACTTCGATCCATGATTCCACCACAGAGAAACAGCGTGCAAGGCAGCAGGCGGTGGAACAGATGAAGAGAGACTGGGAGAAACTGTCGGGGCTTGAGCAGGATGGAAGGATTGATTTCCAGAGTCTTCCGGTGATTGAGCCGAGAGTCCGAGAGATCCTTCTGAAATGGTTGTCGGATGCCCTGGAGGATGCGGATTATTCCGCCAGGACAGAGGACGGACGGGAGTTTACGCTGGATATGTCCCATGCAGAGGAACGGTGTGTGGTGCGCTGCGAGGACGGGAACTTTACTATGCCGAAGATGAGCATTGTGTTTCAGGAAGGAGAAGAGCAATGAGAGAGCTGGAGACGCTGCTTGACCGGAGATGGGTCCTGAAATCTGAGGACAGGGAGCTTTACTATAAGATAAGAGACTCTATCGGTGAGATCCGGAAGTTCGCAACGGAGAAAATGGGCTGCCAGGTGATTGAAAATGCTCTTCTGGTAAAGATGGAGAAAATCCCGGCACTGCCGGAGAGATTTATGGGGATTGATGCTTTTACCTCAAAGGAGGAATATGCCTATCTCTGTATCCTTCTTATGTTCCTGGAGGACCGGGATGCCCAGGGACAGTTCATCCTTTCGCAGCTTACAGAATATATTGCCGCGAATATGCCTTCAGAGGAAACGGACTGGACACTGTACACCAACAGAAGGAGGCTTGTGAAGGTTCTGCGGTATGCTGTCGATCAGGGGATCATCCGGGTGACGGACGGAAGCGATGATGCTTTTATGGATCAGGAGACAGGAGAAGTGCTTTATGAAAATACAGGGGCGTCACGGTATTTTATGAGAAATTTCAGCCGGGATATCATGGAGTTTACTGCTCCGGAGGATTTTCAGGAAAGCGACTGGTTCGCTATGGACGAAGACCGGGGAATTGCGAGACGGCACCGTGTATATAAGAGACTGCTTTTTTCTGTGGGAATGTACCGGGGTGAAGGAGCGGAAGAGGATTTCGAATATCTGAAATATTACGGAAGAAGGCTGGCGGATGATCTGGAGCAGAATTTCCAGTGCCAGCTCCACATCCACAGGGGAAGTGCATTTCTGATGCAGGGAGAGGACTGCCGGATTGGAGAGACATTTCCGGGAAATACAGGGATGTCAGATATTCTGCTGCTCTGCTGCGGAAAGATCCGTGAGAAGGTGGAAAAGGGAGAATGGACGCTGGAAAAGGATGATACGATCCGGATCCAGAGCCTGGAATTCCAGCAGATGCTGCGGCAGGTGAAAGAGGAGTATGGCGCAGGTTTTATCAAGGGATACCGGGAAATGCCGGAGGGTGAGTTTATCCGGGAAGTGGAGTCAGAGATGGAGCGCTTGACGCTGATCCGAAGGAACCGGCAGGAACAGAGTGTGGTCGTGTATCCATCGGCGGGGAAACTGACAGGACGGTATCCGGAGGATTACGATGGGAGCAGTGGAGCGCGGAAAGAGAAAGCGTAAGGCGGGGCTGGAAGTAACGTTTCGGATAGATATAAGATTTTCAAGAATTTAAGAGAATATGAGCAGAGGAGAAGAAACAAAAAATGAATAGCAGATGGCAGGCGAGCAAGATCGGTTTGATCAATTTCTGGTATTATGATGAGCAGGAATTCCCTTTCGTAAAGGGGAGGATGCTCCTGAGAGGCTCCAATGGTTCCGGAAAATCCGTTACCATGCAGAGTGTGATCCCTCTTCTTCTGGACGGGAACATGAGCCCGGAGCGTCTGGATCCCTTCGGATCCCGGGACAGAAAGATGAGCAGTTATCTCCTGGAGGAGGATGACGGAAGAGAGGAGAGGACCGGATATCTGTATCTGGAGTTCAAGCGGGTGGAGAGCGACACCTGGCTTACGATAGGGATGGGGATCCGAGCCAGGAGAGGAAAACCTCTGGATAAGTGGTATTTCAGCCTGTCAGACGGCAGAAGGATCGGGAAGGATTTCCGGCTTTATAAGGAGACCGATGAGAAGGTGACGCTGTCTAAGAAGGAGCTGGAGAACCGGATCGCCGGAGGCGGGCAGGTGTTTGACCGCCAGACTGACTATATGGAATATGTGAACCGTCAGGTCTTCGGCTTTGAGACGGTGGAAGAGTACAAGGAGATGATCGACCTGCTTATCCAGCTGAGGACGCCCAAGCTGTCCAAGGACTTTAAGCCTTCTGTGGTAAATGATATCCTCAGCGACTCTCTCCAGCCTCTCTCTGACGAAGACTTGCGGCCTATGTCTGAGGCTATCGAAAATATGGACACCATGAACATGAATCTGAAGGCACGTGAAGCCGGACTTCAGGCGGCAGAGAAGATCCAGAAGGTCCTTAGCCGCTATGACCGTCTTGTTCTCTTTGAAAAGGCGGACCGGTGTGTGGAGAATGGAGAGAAACTGTCCGTTGTTGAGAAGGAAGCCGGTGAACAGGAGAATGAGATCCGGAAATGCTCCGAAAGGGTGCAGACGCTGGAGCAGGAACGGTCAGATCTTGATGCCCGGAAGGAAGCGCTGGAGAAGGAACGGGAATCTCTCAGCAAAAGTGACGCGGTAGGTCTGAAGAGCCGGGAGATGGATCTGGAAACCCGCATCAGGGACAGAGAAGCTCTGCTGGCTGAGAAGGAGCGCCAGCTGGGGGCAAAGCAGGAACAGTATGTGGAAACAGAAGACCGGAGGAAGAAGGATCAGGACCGGGCTTATGATAAGGAAAAGGAACTGGATGAAATCCTGGAGGACATGCAGTCAGAAGCGGAAGATATGGCGTTTGATGAGCATGCATTTTTCCAGACGGAGCTGAAAGAACATTTCGCGGAAGAATATTCCTGGGATACGCACAAGTCTCAGTTTGAGAAGACCAGAGACGGGATCAGCCGGGGACTGGAGCTGCTCCGGGAGGCGGAGAGCCGCCAGAGAGAGGCGGATGATCTCCTGAAGAAACGAGAGAAGCAGCAGAGAGAGACAGATGGGGCGCAGCGCCGGGAGAACGAGTTGGAGGCAGTTCTGGTCCAGGTGGAAAATGAATGGAAGGAATCTGTCTACAGCTGGAACGGGAAGAACACAGAGCTGAAATTCACTCCGGAGCAGATGCGGGTTCTGGCGCAGTTTGCGGATGAATATGGAGAAGACTCAGATTTCGCTGTGGTGAGACAGATGGCGGCGGATCTCTGGATCGGAAAAAGCGGCAGCATCCATGTGCAGATCCAGGAGAAACAGAAGAAACTTCGGGAACTGGAGGATGAGCATGCAAATATCCTTGTAGAGCTGGAAGAATGGGAGAATCACAGGGAACCGGAGCCTCCGCGAAGCGAAGCTGTGGTGAGAAACAGGAAAAGACTGGATGAAAAAGGAATCCCATATGAAGAGTTCTATAAAGTGGTGGAATTCGGCAAGGGACTGGACAAAGAAAGCTGTGACCGGCTGGAAGAGGCGCTCCTGGAAATGGGGATCCTTGACGCCCTCGTAGTGGAGGAGCAGTACCGGGATAAGGTTATGGAAGCAGATCCAGGCTGCGCGGACAGATATCTCTTTGTCTGTCCGGGGCATGTGAGGGAGAGCCTGCTGGATGTGCTGGATCTGAATGATTCTGTGAACGACATTTTCTTTAACCAGAGGATCACCGGGATCCTTGGGAATATCGGCTGGACGCCGGCGAAGAGTGAGGATGGATCTGCCGGCACGGCGGTTTACCGGGATGGCTCTTATCAGATCGGGGCGGTCAGCGGAACGGTGTCCGGAGAATATGAAGCCGGCTTTATCGGCGTCCGGGCAAGAGAAAAGAACCGGCAGGCGAAAATCGCTGCCTGCAGGGAGGCGCTGGCGGAAAATGAAAACCAGCAGGAAGTTCTCCATGGCGAGATCAGGAATCTGGAAAGCCGTACTGCCAGACTGCGGGAGGAATATGAAGCGCTGCCGGCAGATACGGATATGCGGGAAGCCTGGCGGATGCTCTCAGATATCAGACGGACAGTGGAGCGGATGCGGGATGAAGGCGCCAAGCTGGAACAGGAGCTGAGAGAGGTCAGTGAGTCACTGAAGGAATTGAGACGTCAGGCCGCGGAGATCGCACAGGGGCTGTATCTGACCTGCAGCTATGAGGTGTTCCTCAGGGCGGATCAGGCTGCCCGGGATTATGGACAGCATTTCTATGAGTTAAAGTCCGGACATGAGCTTTATCTGCAGATCCACGCTCATCTGGCTGAACTCAAGGAGCGGCTGGAAATCCTGGACGGAGAAATGGATCAGATCCGCTATGAGGCGGGAAACGCGGAGAGGGAACTGAAAAAGGAACAGGAAGAATACCAGTCTGTACAAAAGCAGCTGGAGCTGACGGACTATGAGCAGATCCGCCAGAGACTGGATGCATGTATGGAATGGCTGCAGTCCTATCCCCAGCGGCTTCAGGCATGTGTGGAAGAAAAAACGCAGAAGCAGGAAAGAGTACGTACCCTCAGAGAGCTGAGCGAACGGAACGAAGAGCGGATCACGGAGCTGCGGCGCAGGGAAATCTGGCTTGACAGCTGCTTCGAGGCAGAGCGGAATCTCAAGTATGTGGAACTTCCGGAAGAAATATCCAATACTGCAGCCTCTGTACGGAATTATCTGGCAGCGGAATGCGGGGACCTGGACAAAGAGCAGCTCATCAGGAATCTGAATCAGGTTTACTTTGAAAACCGGGGATTCCTGACGGATTACCAGATCATGCAGACAGAGATTTTCGGAGAGATGGATCAGGAGGCCCAGAGAGGCGACCCGCAGGCAAAGCGTCTGGATATCGCTGCACGGTATCAGGGCGTCCGGATCCCATTTGGCAGGCTGTTGATCCATCTGAAGGAGGAGATTGAAGAACTGAAAGATCTGATCCGTGCCGGGGACAGAGAGCTTTTTGAAGATATCCTGGCAAATACCGTGAGCCGGAAGATCCGTGGGAAGATCAACAGTTCCAATGCATGGGTGGAGAAGATGAACGCTTTGATGGGAGCGATGAATACGTCCAGCGGGCTGAAGCTGAACCTGCGCTGGAGGAGCCGGACTGCAGAGACGGAGGATCAGCTGGATACGAAGGAACTGGTAGAACTCCTGAAAAAGGACTACCGTCTGATGCGGGAGGATGAGGCAGCGAAGCTGTCTGCTCATTTCCGGTCTAAGGTAGAGGAAGCCAGGAGACACGCCAGAGACAGCGGCGGTATGATCTCCTTCTATCAGGTGATGAAGGAGACGCTGGATTACAGGAAATGGTTTGAGTTCCAGCTGTTCTTCCAGAAAGGCGGCGAGAAAGTGCGGGAGCTGACGAACAGCGTCTTCGGAACGTTCAGCGGCGGAGAAAAGGCTATGGCAATGTACGTGCCGCTGTTTTCCGCGGTAGTGGCGAAATACGCGGGAGGCCGGCAGGATGCTCCCAGGCTGATCTCCCTGGATGAGGCTTTCGCCGGAGTGGATAACCGGAATATCCGGGATATGTTCCGTCTGATGGCGGAGTTTCAGTTTGACTTTATCATCAACTCACAGGTACTCTGGGGCGACTGTGATACGCTGGATGCTCTGGCGATCTATCAGCTGCTCCGGCCGGAAAACGCGAAGTTTGTGACTGTTATGCCATATCTTTGGAACGGACATTCCAGAGTTATGCTGGAGGATGAGGCTGAGATGGAGGAGAGAGCTGCAGAGACGGCTTCATAAAATGATGCTGGAAGAAAAAGCCTCAACTATGAACTGCAAAACAGATGATATTTTTTCAGGAAAGGAGCGGCTTCATTGACAGATGAAATGCTGAAAAAGGAGTGTCTGGAATATTTCCGGTCTCATCCGGTCTTCCGGCGTCTGCTGGAGGGATTCCGGGAAAAGTATGCCTCGTATGGAAGATTTGCCGGAACCGTGGTACTGAAAAATCTGACAGAAGAGGAGCGGGATGATCTGGAAGGATTCCTGAACAGGAATTATCACGGAAAAAAGTCTGCTTCTGTCTCGGCTGAGCGGTTCGAAAAAGCGCTGTCAGAAAGCCGGTTCGCGGGGATCAGCGGAAGGGATGTGCTGGAATTATATTTCCATGCAGCCCCGGAGGGCAGACAGGAACGCAGGCAGCGGGAGACAGAACAGTGGAAGGAGATGATCCGCCGGGCGGGAGAAGCAGCGGAGCGGATGGAAGGAGAGAGGGCTGATCAGGAAGACGTGGAGCGGATGGAGACAGCCGGAGATACGGAACAGGAGCAGCAGACGCCTTCCCTGCCCCAGCTGTGGCTGCAGGAGATAGAGGATTTCCTGCCCTATCTGAGAAAACGCTGCCGGGAAGCGGACGGTGATCTGAATGAGGTGCAGCGCCTTCTCTTTCTGGGAGTGAAGATCCTGAACGCACTTCCCGCCGATGCGAAATATCTGGCCGTGTTCGCTGCGGAGATAACTGGTAATCCTCATGCTTTTGATGCAGGCACAAAGGATGGAAAGTATCTGGAGATGCTGGTGCGATGGTATTCAGAGAAAGGAACAAGGGAAGGAACGTTTGAACAGGAAACTGACAGAGACGGCAGGCCCTTCCCTCTCATTGAAAAGCAGAGGATGTACCTGAACGCAGGCATCCTTCGGGATGATGTGTCAAATTATGCGTTGGCAGCAGGTATCCGCGCATGGAAAAAAGACGGCAGCCTTCATGAAGGAATGAAAGGATTTTTCCAGGATGGGGAGCCGGTTCAGATTCCTCTCTCAGTGATTGCCGGATGGCAGTCTGTATGCTGCCCGGGAAAACGGGTCTATATTGTGGAAAACCCATCCGTTTATGCCATGCTCTGTGGAAAATGGAAGAAAGACTGTGGGCTGATGTGCATGAACGGACAGCCCCGGCTGAGTTCTCTGCTTATACTTGATCTCCTGGCAGAAGCAGGGAAGGAGGTGTGGTATGCAGGCGATTTTGATCCGGAAGGGCTGCTGATCGCTCAGAAACTCAGGCAATATTACAGGGAAGAATTCCATTACTGGCACATGTCGGCGGAGGACTACAGGAAAAGTATCTCGTCAGAGAAGATACCAGACAGACGATTAAAGATGTTGGAGAAGATCACGGATCCCGGACTGACAGAGACGGCAGCCGCCCTGTACAAGGAAAAACTGTCCGGATATCAGGAAAACATCTGGCAGGAATATCTCGTTGCTGCTCATCCATCCGAGAATCATATCGTATTTCCCCTCTGATTGTGCTAAAATAGAGTCAGATTTCAGTCAGACCGGAGGAACGGAACTATGAAAATGAAAATCAGGAATAAGGCAGCATTTACAGACGCAGAGACTACACTTGAGAGAGTAAACCGCCAGGTGTCCTATGAAGCGGCACTGGAGGGAATTGTACTTCTGGAGAATGACGGAACCCTGCCCATCGTACCGGGCAAGGTGGCTTTATACGGAGCCGGCGCAGCGATGACGATTAAAGGCGGCAGTGGATCCGGAGAGGTGAACGAGCGACATACAGTATCGATCCTGGAAGGACTGGAAAAGGCCGGTTTTATAGTGACGACCAGACCTTGGATTGATGCGTATGCCGACGAGTTCAGAAAGGGCGAAGAGGAGTTTGCCAGAGAATTTCAGCGCAGACTGAAGAATATCAGCAAGCTGGACATTGTAAATTTTATGAGTGAACAGTATAAATATCCCTTTGGACCTCATGTGACCCTGGAGGACGTGAATGGATCAGATACGGACACCTGTATCTATGTGGTGTCAAGGCAGGCAGGCGAGGGTGCTGACCGGAGGCTGGACAGGCATGACTACACTCTGTCGGATATTGAGAAGGCTAATCTTGCCATGTGCGCGGCCAATTATGAGAAGCTGATCGTGGTCATCAATGTGGGCGGTGTGTTCGACATGAGCTTTGTAGATGAGATACAGGGAATCGGTGCAGTTGTATTTCTCGGACAGCAAGGAATGATGGGAGGATACGCCTTTGCCGATCTGATCAGCGGGAAAGTAACGCCGTCGGGAAAAACAGTGGATACCTGGCCGGAAAAATACGAGGATATTCCTTTTGCGAAGGAGTTCAGCTATCTGAACGGCAATCTGTCACAGGAGTATTACCGTGAAGGAATATATGTGGGATACCGATATTTTGACAGCTACGGAGTCCAGCCGCGGTATCCTTTCGGATACGGGTTGTCCTATACTACATTCTCAGTGGAGAAAGAGTCGGTCAGTGCCAGCGGTTCAGCAGTGGCTGTCCGCGTAAAGGTAACGAATACCGGTAATCTTTATTCCGGAAAGGAAGCGGTCCAGCTGTATGTCAGTTGTCCGGGAACAGAGATGGCGAAGGAATACCAGAGTCTGGCTGCATTTGCCAAGACCGGGACACTGAAGCCGGGAGAGAGTGAAGAGGTGACTCTCGGATTCGACATGCGGACGCTGGCTTCCTTCCGGGAGGAGGACGCCTCCTTTGTGCTGGAGGCAGGCAAATATGTCCTGAGGCTGGGGGTATCCAGCAGAGTCACGGATGCTGTGGCAGTGCTTGTGCTGGACAGGGAATCAGTGACAGAGATATGCGATCATGTCTGTGCGCCTGCGGTGAAGGTGGCAGAGATGGAGCCGCCGCTCCTTCCCGATCCTGCAGAACACGAGGATGAAGATCTGGAACAGATTCCGGTGCAGGCTGCGGATATGGAGACTGTTATTCATGCTTATAAAGAACCGGAGACTTATACTTCTCCGCTGGTAGATGAGCTGCTGGATCCTCTGTCTGTTGCAGAGCTGAGCGAGATCGTAGCAGGGGCGGGCAACATGGGTGGTGATCGCTTCTTCGAGGCGCCCGGATGTGCGGGATGTACCACCGGTGCCCTGATCGGAGAGGGCATACCGAATGTATGCATGGCGGACGGCCCGGCAGGACTCCGGCTGCAGCGGATTTCTACGGTGACAAGGAGCGGAAGGCTGAAACCGGTGGATCCTCAGATGGCGGTTATGAAATATTTGCCTGGAGTAGTGTCCAAGGTTGTCCTGGGTGACCCGGGAAGACAGCCGTCAGTATATCAGTTTGCAACATCATTTCCGACCGGACTTGCCCTGGCACAGTCCTGGAACACAGCCTTGGTTGAGCGGGTGGGAAATGCTGTCGGAAAAGAAATGGAAACCTACGGGATCACCTACTGGCTGGCGCCGGGCATGAACATTCACAGGAATCCTCTGTGTGGGAGAAATTTCGAATATTTTTCTGAGGATCCGCTGCTGACAGGGAAGATGGCAGCCGCTATGAGCAGGGGCGTCCAGTCAAGAAGAGGATGCTTGGCTACGGTGAAACATTTCTGCTGCAATAACCAGGAGGACAACCGGAATCATGTGAGTGCCAATATAAACGAACGGGCACTACGTGAGATTTACCTGAAAGGATTTGAGATCGCTGTTAAAGAGGGCAGGCCGGGGGCGGTCATGTCCAGTTATAACAAGGTGAACGGTGAATATGTGAACAACAGCTATGACCTGCTGACGAAGGTGCTGAGAAATGAATGGGGATTCGGCGGACTGGTCATGACCGACTGGTATGCGACGGGAAAAGGCGTTGGAGATCACGGCAAAGCCATTATGGCGGGAAATGATCTGATCATGCCCGGCGGCAGCGGCGTAGTGCGGGAGCTGCAGAAGAAGGCGAAGAGCGGTGAAGTGGATGTGTTTACTCTCAGAAGATGTGCGGCAAATGTGGTCCACGGCATTGTTGAATCCAGGATCTATCAGGCGTATCGTAAGAAATATGCAGAACAGACCGGGGGTGTCCGGAGGAAGCAGAACGGCAGAATATGAGAAAGAAAGCGTCACCTTCCCTGCCATCGGCGGCGTTCTTGAATAAAAATCTTATGAGACAGGAGGTACATGAGATGAATGAGGACAAAAAGAAATTTGCCGGAATCTGGATCCGGAACTGGTGATCTTCAATGGGTATGACGAGACGATGGTGGCAGGACTTGCGCTGGGAGCGGACGGCTCTGTGGGAAGCACTTTCAACTTTATGCTGCCCCATTACAAGCTGATCTTTGACACATTCCGCGGCGGTGATACGGCGAAGGCTCTTGAGATGCAGGTCAAGGCCAACAATATTATGGAGGCGCTCTGCAGCGTGGGACTGAGCCCCGCGATTAAATATGTTCTGCGGACTCAGGGGATTGCAGCAGGGGAAGCGAGAAGGCCCTTCCTGCCGCTGACAGAAGAGCAGAAGAAATATATTGACGATGTGATCAGGGATAATCTCATTACAGGCCCGGAGGAGTGATCGGAACCGGTGTTCATTTTGCTGTGATCGTGCTAGAATAGAATCAGCGTTGATGCAGAAGACGATACTTCTGTACAATGCATGGATTTCTGAACTGTATTTTTAGATTTTAGAAAGCTTAGACTTTAGAAAGGAAGGTTTTTGGATCATGAAGAAAGAAGTACTGGATTATGTTGTTGAGAAAACAAATGAGCTGAAGGCTGCTGCTTCCTGCAGCAAGGAGGCAAAAGATGCCGCAGATGCATGGCTTGCCGCTGTGGGAACGGAGAATGAGACGGAGGAGACGAAGAAGTATATCGCTGAGCTTGAGGAAGATATCATGCCTCTGGACAACCTGATCGCGTTCGCTGAGTCTGAAGCCGGCGCAAAGGTATTCGGAGACAATGCACCGAATGTTGCGGCACATGCAAAAGAGATCAAGGCAGCAGGCGCGAAGTACTGTGACTGCCCGGCATGCGCCGCTGTGGAGGCAATCCTGATGAAAAAAGATGAGATGCTGGAAGCATAAGAAAAAATTGTCAGATGAGAAATCCACTGTGCCAGATATCAGGCGTCAGGGGATTTCCTTTTGGAGCAAAAAGCCCGGCAAAGTATACGCTGTGTTTGTATGAGCAGGCCGCGGTATTGCGACGGATATGGAGGAAAAGAAGATCCTGTTTCTCTATCCGGGCTTTCAGGATTCGAACAGCAGATCAAATTGTTCCGCGATAAATTCGCTGTCGTTTATTTTCTGTTCTACATGCCTAAAATGCAACCATACCAACCACTGATACCATCATAAGACCACGGATTTAATGGAGATAATATTGTCGCAACTATCATAGAGATTGTACCAACAGCACCAATAGCCATAATTGATATACCCAAAATAAGTTTTTTCATTTTTCCCACCTTTCAAATTCCAATTTTCTTAGTTCTGCAAATTCTTTAGGTTAGAATCGATGATGGGGTAAACGAAAAAGCAGTTTTGGCATTCCAGTGAACTGCCCCTTCGTTTACACCATTTTCGATTTGACCTAATTGAACAAAGTAAGCGTCCGGGTAGCCAGTACCTATGGATTTTCAATTCTTTGTCCTTAACCTTGATTATACAAGATTTCTTTCCTGGAAACCACAATAATCCGATATTACAGAAAAAACGGCACAACAATAAAACCTCAGATACTGAGATTTTAAAAAATATGAAAAAATAGAATATTTAACACCTTTGCGGAATTTTAAGCTGCGATTTTCCCAAACGTCCGCCGCAGGCTTTACATACGCAGATGTTGATGCCGTAAAGCAGTTCTAATACCTCGGGCATTTCTTTATTTTTCAGCTTGGAAAAATATTTTTTGCAGCCGAGGAGATTTCGGCACAAAGTAAGCTTTTTATTTTTGCTGCGGGAGCAGAGCAGCCCATAATGCCGGATCCGGACAAATCCCTTAGGGGGAACGTGCATCAAAAAGCGTCGGATAAACTCAATTCCTGAAAGAGTCAGCTCTTTCCACCGTCCTTCGTTCCTGTAATCTTTCACGGAAAACGTTACGGTTTCTTCGTCCATGCGGATGATCCGATGGTTGCTGATTGCAATGCGGTGGGTATATTTCCCGAGATATTTGATCACGGATTGGGCACCATGAAATGTTTTTTTGCAATAAGGAACCCATTCTATACCATAACAGGCATCCAGCAGTTCCTTGAAGGCATAGTGATTACGGAACTTTTCAGAGGTACCATGAAAAATCAGCTTATCCTCTTCCCACAGGGTTTTGAGCTCCTCCAGATATTTCCCACGGAACACTTTGGAAATGACCTGAACGGGAAGGAAGAAGTCTTCTCCTTTATCTTTCCACTGATTATCAGAGGTCAGGCCTCCGCCAAGCAGAATGGTATGGATATGGGGATGGAAGTTCATCTCAGATCCCCATGTGTGGAGGATGAAGATATAGCCAACTTTTGCGCCGAGATGTCTGGGGTCTTCCGTCAATTCCCTGATCGTTGCGGATGCCGCATGATAGAAAGCATCATAAAGGAGTTTCTGATTACTGTAAATGATCGGATTCAAAAGATCCGGAACGGTAAAAACCAGATGGAAATAGGGAGCATCAAGAACATCTTCCCTGCGGGCATCCATCCATTTTTCCTTCGGAACTGCCTGGCACATGGGACAGCAGCGGTTACGGCAGGAATTATAATGGATCTGGACAGCGCCGCAGTCTTCACAGATACTGACATTTGCGCCATACGCCCCTGTTTTACAGTTTATAATGTTCCGGGCAGCTTTTGCCTGTTCAGGGGAAGGGGTGTATTTTTCAAGATATGCCGGATAAAAGCAATGAAAGATATCCTGTACTGTCGGTTTATTCATGGCCAGCACCTTCTTTCCGGTCAAATGGGCTCCGGATCCCCATCAGAGATTTGTTGCTGACATGGAGATATATTTCCGTGGATTTCGGATCGCGATGTCCAAGAAGGGCCTGGATATGTTGCCGGCCTACTCCCTGTTCCATCAAATGTGTTGCAAAGCTGTGGCGCAGGCTGTGTGGAGTTGCCTTTACAGAAAGTTCAGCATCTGATACAGCCCGGCGCATCACCTGTTCCAGTGT
>DXCZ01000104.1 GCA_019115765.1 Candidatus Mediterraneibacter stercoripullorum
ATCCTGAGCCAGGATCAAACTCTCGTTAAAAGTGTTTGTGTCCAGTTCAGAACTAACTACTAGCTAATTCTTCCCTTTTTACTGTTGTTTGGTTCGTATGAACCGTTCTTAGAAATTTTCTCTTCAAAGAAATTTTCAAGGGTTGTTGTCTATTGTTCAGTTATCAAGGTTCCTGTCGTTCTTTTTCGCGACAGCTTTGATATTTTATCATAAGCATTTCGCTTTGTCAAGAACTTTTTTTAATTTATTTTTTTGCTTTTTCGTTTGTTCACGAGTCAGCTTTAATATAATACCATCTCTGCACTTTATTGTCAACAGTTTTTTTAAATCTTTTTTATCTTTTTATCAGGTACTATATTTTGTGTTTTTCATGACGTCAACCACAAGCGCTATATCCGCATAGAAAAACTACTGGTTACCCAGTAGTTTTTCTGGATGACATCAAGCGGAGAAAGAGGGATTTGAACCCTCGCGCCGGTTTCCCGACCTACACCCTTAGCAGGGGCGCCTCTTCAGCCTCTTGAGTATTTCTCCAAATTCTGAATTTAACCACATAAACACTCTTTAATTTATATGGCATTTATCAAATTATTGAATGCACACCAATAGTGCGATATTTATTCTAACAAACATATCAAATATTGTCAACATTATTTTGAATTTTTTTAATTCTTTTTTGCTATTTATTATCGCATGCTTCCAGAAAAGATAAATGCGCAGAGACACTTCTGCGCATTTTAAAAATTCAAAGATTTGCATCTATCGTTTTCTGTATTTGGTTCTGTACCGCTTCTGCAATTTCTGTTGTCTTCATATTTTTATAGTCTTCATATTCAAGCGGTTTCAGAAAATGAACCTGCACTGTTACCGGACGAATTGTATTTGTATCAAACGGTTTAAAAGAATCTATCAGAGCAATAGGTACAATCGGACACCTTGCTTTTGTTGCACACTTAAAGCTTCCTCCTTTAAATGTTCCGACAAGATTTCCTTTTTTTGAACGCGTCCCCTCAGCAAATATCAGATAATTTCTTCCATTTTTAACTTCTTTTGTTACGTTTATAATAACCTGCATAGCTTGACGCACATCTTCTCGATCCAGCATATAAGCTTTCATACATGCAAAAACCTGTTTAAGAAATGGAATATTTGCAATTTCCTTTTTTGCCACTACGGAAAACGGGCGCGGGCAGGCGTCAATTATGGCCAGAACATCATACAATCCCTGATGATTCGGAAAAAACACAAAACCATCTTTTTTCGGGAGATTTTCCAAACCATGTACATCGATATGTACACTTCCTCCCTTGTTGGCATGCAAATCGATCCAACGAAGGAATTCATACATGTCTTCCTCTGTGTATTTATCTACATGAGACGCTCTGTAGCACAGGCGGAACCAGGCAAAAGGAACCATAAATATATTCCTCAGAACCATCATAAATATTCTTTTCATTTTTCAGTTTCCTCCACTCTGCAGTGTTCCTTTACCGCAATTTCATACAGATTATTTCCATTGGTGTCAATTACTACAATTGCAGGAAAATCTTTTACTTTAAGCTTTCGGATCGCCTCTGTGCCCAGATCTTCATAAGCGACTACTTCTGATTCAACAATACATTTCGAAAGAAGTGCGCCAGCTCCTCCTACAGCCGCCAAATATACTGCTTTATTTCTTTTAATTGCATCTATAACAGCCTGGCTTCTTTTTCCTTTTCCTATCATTGCGCCAAGTCCAAGATCCAGAAGCTCCGGGGTGTATTTATCCATTCTGCTTGCCGTCGTTGGACCGGCAGATCCGACAGGACGACCCTCTCTTGCAGGTGACGGCCCCATATAGTAAATTATTTGATCTTTCAAATCAATTGGTAAATTTCCATCATTTTGAAGAATTTCATACATTCGCTTATGAGCAGCATCTCTTGCCGTATAAAGAATTCCCGATATATATACGTAATCCCCTGCATTTAACGACTCAACTACAGCTTTATCAATAGGTGCTGTAATATACTTATCCATAATCTGTTCCTTCCTTTCAGAATATTCTGAAATCAATCCAAAATAGTACCTGTCCCCTTTTTCTGTCATTTTCTAAATTGTTCGAACAATATGCCGATTTACATGACAACATATATTTACAGCAACAGGAAGTCCCGCAATATGAGTTGGGTATGTTTTTATATTGACTGCCAGTGCAGTTGTTGTTCCTCCCAGACCTCCGGGGCCAATGCCCAGCATATTAATCTTCTGAAGCAGTTCTTCTTCCATTTCTTTTATATAAGGTATATCCGAGTGGCTGCCAACAGGGCGCAGAAGTGCCTCTTTTGCCATCAGAGCGCATTTTTCAAAGGTTCCTCCTATTCCTACCCCTATGACCATCGGCGGGCAGGCATTGGGACCGGCGTCCCGTACAGCTGTGAGAACAGCATTCTTTACGCCTTCTTCCCCTTCTGCAGGCTTCAACATAAAAACACGGCTCATATTCTCGCTTCCAAATCCTTTGGGAGCTACAGTGATCCGTATCTTATCTCCATCTACGATCCTGGTATGAAGGACTGCAGGTGTATTATCTTTTGTATTCTTCCTGATCAGGGGATCGCCTACAACAGACTTTCGCAGATAACCTTCTTTGTATCCGCGACGCACACCTTCATTTACTGCTTCTTCCAGACTTCCTCCGGCCAGATGGACATCCTGTCCAATCTCCAGAAAGACTACTGCCATTCCTGTATCCTGACAGATTGGAATACTTTCCGCTTCTGCAATGTGTAAATTTTCTTTCAGCTGTTCCAGAATCTGTCTGCCAAGACCGGATTCTTCTTTACCCGCAGCTTCATTCAGGGCACAAACCATATCGCCGGACAGGGAATAATTAACATCAATGCACATTTGTTTTATATTTTCTGTAATGTCTTTTACCTGAACTTCACGAATCATATTTCCTCCTGCAAACAGGTACGCGGCAAACCGCGTACCTGCTGTCTCTCATTACTGTTTCTTCTTTTTCTTCGGATTTTCCATTATACTTCTATTCTGATTTCCCGCCCGCTTCTCTCGTAGTGACGGTATTTGACACCCGCAGCATCCATCATCTTTTTCGAAGCTATTACTTCCGGGGTATCCGCGTATTTGTCGCAATCATAAATAACCTCACGGATTCCGGACTGAATTATTGCCTTAGCACACTCATTGCATGGAAATAATGAAACATAAAGCTTCGCTCCTGCCAGGCTGCCTCCATTATAATTGAGAATAGCATTCAGCTCGCTGTGTGTTGAATACACATATTTTGTCTCCAGCGGATTCTCTCCCTCCCGCGCCCAGGGGAATTCATCATCTGAGCATCCGATCGGGAACCCGTTATACCCCATTGACAGAATCTTATTATCCTGGCTTACGATACAACACCCAACTTGTGTATTGGGATCCTTTGACCTCATGCCGGAAAGCATGGCAACTCCCATGAAATATTCATCCCAGCTCAGGTAATCCATCCTTTTATCAGACATATCTGTTACCTCCTCCGTGAAGTCCGGTTATTATTTTGTACCGAAGATACGATCACCTGCATCTCCCAGGCCCGGAACAATATATCCATGCTCATTCAGTTTCTCGTCAAGCGCGCCAATATAAACATCTACGTCAGGATGTTCTCTGGACATGCGCTCAACTCCCTCCGGAGCAGCGATAATGCAGAGGAAACGTATATTCTTAACTCCTTTTTCCTTCAGCATTCGTATTGCAGCTGTACTTGATCCGCCGGTTGCAAGCATTGGATCGACGACAAAAACCTCCCTTTCTTCGCAGTCAGCCGGAAGCTTGCAGTAATATTCTACCGGCTCCAGCGTCTCAGGATCCCGGTAAAGTCCGATATGTCCTACCTTCGCGGCAGGAATAAGAGACAGCATACCGTCTACCATTCCTATTCCGGCCCGCAGGATCGGAACAATTGCCAGCTTCTTTCCTGTCAGCATCTTTCCCGTCATTTCTGCGATCGGAGTTTTTATCTTTACTTCTTTCATCTTTAAATCACGTGTTGCCTCATAGCACATCAGCTGGGCGATCTCACCGATCATCTCACGAAACTCTTTCGTTCCCACATCCTCACGTCTGATATAATTAATTTTATGTGTGATCAACGGATGATCCATTACATATATTTCTCCCATTGCGGTTCCTCTCCTTTCGCCAGCAAATTCAGCTTATCTGTCAGTCTTTCAATCAGCTTCTTCAGCACTTCGCAGCACTCACCATACGCCGCGAGGGGCCCTCCGTACGGATCCGGGATCTCAGTATCGTCCTGGACAAATTCGTTTAAAGTAAATACATTTTTGACCTGCGCATAATCTGTAAGGATCTTGCGCTTCTGATTTTCATCAATGGTCAGGACGAGAGTATCGTCCATAATGTTTTCCCCGTCAAACATCTGAGAAATATGTTTTTCCAGTGTCATCTGAAAGCTCTTCATGATTGCTTCCGCCTTCTGGTTTGCAGGTTCCGGGAACAGCACTACCATTCCCTGAGAATCGATCACATATTCCTGTTTCAGATCCTGGTTCCTCAGCAGCTCTGCAGCCATGGGACCTCTGGCGGAATCTGTACCGCTCACAAAAATAATCCTCCGGTACTTCTGTTTCGCCGCGATCTCTGACGCAGGAATCCTCATATGACCTGCTGCCTTTTCCAGCCGGTTCATAATTGCCTTTCCGATCCCCTGCACAGCAAATGATTCACTGTAGATCACTTCAACATCTTCTTCGTCAAATTCCCTGAGGACACGGTAAAGATTTCTGGCAATAGTCTTTTCATTCTCTCGGCTGCCGATATTCTTTACAATACCATATTTATAAAATGGAAGTGTCTCGGTTGTGGCGATCAGGCCAATCCTCTTCTCTCTCCGATGGGCCTCGTATGCCAGCTGTCGTATGGCGAATATCTCCTCTCTCAGATCTCCTTCAACAATCATCAGCTGTGCCTTCGGCGCATAATGCCGATACTTCATACCCGGCGCTTTCGGGTGCTGACTGCTGTCAGGTTTTAAAATCGTCTCATCCACATCAACCGGACCGATAACCTCAGCGAACATATCAGCTGTAACCGCTCCTGGGCGCAGAATCATAGGCGGCGTTACCGTCATGTCCAGAATCGTGGACTCCAGACCGATGTCCACCGCCCCACTGTCCAGGATCATATCAATCTTTCCGTCAAGATCATTCTCAACATGTTCGGCAGTGGTTGGGCTTGGTCTTCCGGATGTATTTGCACTTGGTGCGGATACAAAGCCGCCTGCTGCCCGGATCAGCTCCGCTGCCACGGGATCACTGGGCATCCTGACTGCGACTGTATCCAGACCGCCGGTCGTACCAAGGGGAACAAGATCACTTTTTTCAAAAATCATAGTCAGAGGCCCCGGCCAGAAATGTGCTGCAAGAGCATCAGTCTCAGGCGGAATATTCACAGCGATCTTTTTCAGATCTTCATAATCTGCAATGTGCACGATCAACGGATTATCAGAGGGCCTTCCTTTTGCCGCATAAGTCTTTCTTGCGGCATACTCATCCAGAGCATTCGCGCCTAATCCGTAGACAGTCTCAGTAGGAAAAGCTACCAGACCGCCCTGTTTCAATATTTCTCCTGCTTCTTCTATTATACTTTTGTCTATCTGATTTTTATCAATCTTTTTTACTATTGTTTCCATAGGCTTTATTATATCATTATTTCTATCAAAAAAAAACTCTTTTATCTGCTTTGAATATAATCGTCAATCCCTGCGGATATCGCTTCAGCCAGTTCCTGCTGATAACTGTCATCCGTCAGTTTCTCCGCTTCGGCGTAATTACTGAGGAAACCACATTCCACGATCACAACGGGGACTTCTGTCTGTTTCAGGATATAATATGTATTATTTCCTTTTGCTTCTTTTGTATTTTCCGAATCCAGCGCTTTCAGAGCCTCCTGTAAGATCTGTGCCGCAAGCTTTCCTTCCGCCGAATCAGTATAATAGAATACCTGGGCGCCGCTGACACTTTCTTCATGATAGCTGTTTTGATGGATACTAACTGTAAGAACTGCATTCTGTTCATTCATTATGGCTGCCCGCTTTTTCAGATCTTCCACCTGAGATTCGGCAAGCCTCTGATCATCGTTTCTTGTCATTACAACTGTCATACCGGCATCTTCAAGTATTTCTTTTATTTTTAAGGATATTTCCAAATTGATCTTCTTTTCTTCCGCACCATTGACTCCTATTTTTCCTCCATCAATTCCCCCATGTCCCGGATCCAGTACGATCAGGTTGTCATTCCGTTCTTTTTCTGCTGTTGTCAGTCTTCCCGAGGTATCTGCTCCTTCAACCAGATGATTTCTCAAAAATTCTCCTGCACGGAAGCAGCACACCGCCAGGAACCCCAGAATAACTGCTGCTGCCAGAAACTTTACTTTCTTCTTCAAATTAAAACATCCTCCTTTCACATATATCATATATATGCAAAAAGAGGATGTCCCTTTCTGGTTCCACGGCTTTTGGGTACCGCTGCCCTATCCTTTTCTTATTTCCTAATTCATATATGAACCGATCAGATTCCAGACAGCCTGATTTTCCATGCCAAGGCTCCATTCCGCAACCCCTGCCAATTCATTTTCATCGATGACCTTCAGCTTTTCTTCCAGCGAATCTGTATCTTCCAGCCATATCTTATAGGTTCCGCCGTCCGCTTCCCATTCCGCATAATTCTGCTTCGTCTCTTCATCCCAGGAGGTCTGAGCTCCGGCATCTGTGACTGCCTGTGCCGCTTCGTCCATCCCCATAGCCTGACTTGATATTTTATTCGGATAGGACGCTGCCTCTGTTCCCGCTTCCTGTGCAAGCTCTTCCTCTGTCTTTGGTGTTTCAAGCCATAGCCGGGTAAAGAAAGGAATGCCCGCGATCAGTCTGTCCTGCGGAACAGATTCCAGTGCGTCTGCAATACCGTTCTGTAGATAACTGATTGATGCAACCGATCCTGCTTCATAAGAGGCATCTGTATGCTCATCATATGCCATTATAATAACATAATCTGCCACGATTCCCTGCTCTTCAATATCATAGTGCTGGTTATAGGGCTGAGGCACATAATTGTCAACAGAAAATACCAGACCATTCGCTCTGCACTCCACCGACAGCTCCCTTACAAACTGAATATAATGCGGTCCGCATTCGGATGAAATCAGTTCAAAATCAAGGTTGATTCCGTCCACATCAGCTGCCAGCGCGGCCTGGATCACCTGTGAGATCAGCCTTTCCCGTTTCGATGTATAACTCAGCACCTGATATGTTTCATCGTATGAGTTAGTCCCTCCGTGGAAATCTCTGAGTACCGCCCAAACTTCCAACCCTGACTGATGCGCGTAGCTGACATAATCCGTGCTGGCAATTGATTCAAGATTTCCGTCTGTATCAGCAATGCTGAACCATGTCGGAGCGATTGTGTTCAAGCCTTCCGTCCCGGCAAGAGACTGCTGAATATAAGTGTTTGCCGTCATGTTTGAAACATTATGCCAGACCATATTGATGGTATAGTCTTTCGAAATATTCGTATATACAGGTTCTTCAAAATCTCTGGACATTGTCTCTGTCATTGTGTCTCTCAGATCACTTTTTCTGACGTACCCGACAAACCCATCCTCTGTTCCGACCAGCGTCCAGTTGTCTTCTTCTTCCAATACAGTAACTTTGTCAGACCTTTTCACTTCTGTAAGAATCGGACTCTTCACTCCGCCGCGGTACCGTACCTGGGTATCATGTCTTACCATGGCAGTCTGAACATCTCCCCACCGTGAAGTAACTGCAACCCTCGCCGGATCATCATATACGGAATACTCCATATTGGTATATTTCTGGATAAACGGAAGCGCAATATACGCCGCTGAGCCTTCCGTCCTCAGAATAATATAGTCTTCGCTCTTCTGCTCTGTAATATCAGTGTATTCACTGCTGTCGGCCTGCACCAGAACACTTCCTTCAGGCAGGGTATACAACAGGATATTTTCATTGGAATCCCAGTAAAAACGACTGTTGATCTGTGTACGGACAACCGAATATTCAATATAATACTGTCCGTCAAAGATTTTCCCCGGAGCCGGGGTATTCTCATCTGCTTCTTCTGAATCCGAATCAGATGTAATAACAGCATTATTGATCACTACAGCAAGATCATTTTCCTCCTGAAGTCCATAATATTGTTCTAAATCTGCCTTCTCGTCTGACGGACCGTATCTCTGCCAGATCAGAAAAGCACCTGCTGCAGCCAGAATCAATATAACAAGAATAAGGATACGGATAATCATATTCCGACGCCTTCTTTTCGCTCTGCCGCTCTTCTTTCTTCTTCCGGATTCTTCCGGTGCGTTCCCCCGGATTTTCTTCTTCCTGGATGTCCTGCCGGAATGCTGTCTTCGCGTATGTCCTCTGTCTTCACGCTTGGAACCCGCATCCCTCATTTCTCTTTGGTCCATGCCACACCTCCTAACAGGACTTATTATATCATGATTTCCGGATAAATCATTAATAATCTGCCTGTTTAAGAAGATTTTAAATATTAATTAAGAAAGCACTGATATCACATATCGTTCCGGCACTCAAGGGGTAATCTCTGCCTGTGAATAATCATTGATACATTCATTTATATTGGTAAACGCCAGCGATTCTATATTACCTTCCGGATTCAGAACATAATCACGCATATATGTTCCTTCTTCTTTCATCATATATGCGGTTACAATCTGAAACGGGCTTGCAAGACAACCGTCAATCAGTATATCAATGCCGCTCTCTTCATATTTTTCAAGTTCCGCATAAAGCTCTCTGTACTTTGCTTCTTCCGCTTTCATTCCAGTGTACTCCTTTTCCAGTACAGACATTGATAAATAACAGATGATACCTGCCTGTATAACCATCATAAGGAAGTAATAATTATTCGTGACATACTCCCGGATCCCGGCAGGACAAAAAGACAGTATATGTCTGCATCGGTTTTGCGTTTTCGTGGTTACCGTCCGGATAATCGGACATAAGATCTATAATTCATATAAAAAAGACTTCTTCCACAAAGAAACTGACTATATGAGAAAATAGAAATGAATATGTGTTCCTCCTTTCGTATAACATTTATTTATCAAGGGATACTATCTTTTGTATCTGCCATTATATGAGGCAGTTGTTATGTTTGCAATGTGTTTTTTGTTAATAAGTGGGTGGGATTTGTTGATAACTTTTCTCCTGCCCCCTGCATAACATCCGAAATCAGTAATAGCTGCAAACTCTGTTCTGTTTTACTTTACATCGGAATAGTTTTTGTTTATACTAACAATGAAAAGATATATCTTATCGAACTTTTCCATATCGGCATGCATATATCTTTATATAGAATAAGGATGTGATCGTATGAAAATTGAAAAGCTCAATGAAAATCAGATTCGTTGTACGCTGACACATGCTGATCTGGCTGCTCGCCATTTGAAACTAAGCGAGCTTGCCTATGGTACCGAGAAAGCAAAGTCTTTATTTCGTGATATGATGCAGCAGGCATCTTTTGATTTTGGTTTTGAAGCGGATAATATCCCGCTGATGATCGAAGCAATTCCGGCATCCGCGGATTCAATTGTTCTTATTATAACGAAGGTAGAAGATCCCGAGGAACTGGACACCCGCTTTTCGAAGTTTACACCTTTCGGTGATACAGATACAATAAGCACAGGCCAGCTGGAAAAACTGGAAGGGGCTGATGAATTTTTGAACCTGCTCAACAAGGTTAAAGAAGCAGCGGCAGAAGTCAGCACCCCCTCAGAGGAAACAGGCGGTCAGACTTCATTTCCGATCCGGCTGTTCTCTTTTGAGAGCCTGGACGGCGCGATTCGTGCCGCAAAGCTTATTGTGCCTCACTACAACGGAGCCAACACGCTATATAAAGACCGTGAAAACAGGATGTTTATCCTGGCACTCGCACCTTCTGAACACACCGCAAATGAATTTAATAAAATTTGCAATATGCTTTCCGAATATGGTACACCCGAAAAAGGCTCTCCTTCCGTCCTTGCTTACCTTGAGGAACATTGTGAGACCTTTATCTCAGCCGAAGCAGTACAAAACCTGTCCCGCATATAGCCGGAACAGAAAACAGGAGGAAAATGATATCTCACTTTCAGATTTCATTTTCCTCCTGTAATTTTATTCATTATTTTCCTGCTGCCTGCATAGCTGCATTAATCTTCTCAACAAGCAGATCTCCATCGATTCCGTGAACCATTGCTGCTTCCTCCAGCGTCTCCATCTGAGATGCCGGGCATCCGAGGCAGTGCATTCCTATTTCCATCAGGATCGGAGCCGACTCCGGAAAAATATTCATTAATTCACCGATCTTTGTGTCTTTGGAAATTTTTGCCATTTCAGTTTCCTCCTTAATATTTGATGAACGGATTTTATTATAAGCCCTGTCCACAAAATTATCAACACTCTTTTCTGAATTTTCAGACATGTTTGGCGCTGATTTTTGTTTTTCAGCATACTTAAAAGTCAAGAATTTTACCTGGATTTTTCGACAATTTTTCATTTTCATGATAACTCACCAAAACACGCGTTCTTTTTTTTACTCAAAGTAATCCACCAAAAACATATGTTTTTGTGTGGATAATGTGGATAACTCATATGCAAGGTGCAGTTTTTCCACGTTTTTTCGGTTTTTCAATGTGGATAAGTTGAAAACTTCTTTTTTTTCACTTTCGACGGTTTTTTACAATTTAAAACATTTTTGTGCATTTTGCTTATTTCCCTCCCGCTTTCTGTCGAACCCTGCCGCAGGAGGCTCCGGAAATTATCTGGAAAATTTCCGAAAACTCTTTAAGGTTTTTATAGAAATCGGGTAGGGGAAGATTCCTTCCCCTACCCGATTTCTGCGATACCTCGCTCATCTCGCGGCATTGCCGCTCGATGGTCTACACTCCGCTTCTGTCTCTTCCGCCGGAAGCTGATATATTTAAATTACTCTCCTCACTGCAATGATCCTGGCGTAATCTGCATTGCAGATTCCTATGCCCTTTTCCTCGTTCATTGCATTTACAATCTGGCCGTCTCCCATATAGAGTCCAACATGTCCTTCGTAAAGGATCAGATCACCGGGCACTGCCTCGTCATAGCTTACTGCATAACCCGCCGACCTCATTTCGTAAGATGTCCGCGGAAGGCTGATCCCGAAATGCGCATATACAGACTGTACAAATCCCGAACAGTCTGCTCCTTCTGTCAGGCTTGTTCCTCCCCATACATACGGATTTCCGATAAACTGACATGCATAGTCAATAACAGCCTGTCCGGCCGCCGAAGTCCCTGCTGCAGTTTCAGCGGCAGCCTCTTCCGCCTCTTTCTGTGCAGCTTCCCGCTCTCTGGCATCACGCTCTGCCTGCTTCTTCCTTGCTTCTTCTTCAGCAATGCGCTGTTCTTCCTGTTCTTTTGTCTCCCCATAAGAATAGGCAGTTTCTGTTGTTATATATTTTCCGCTGACCCATCCGTCAATCTCTCCGACTGACAGAGGGTACCAGCCCTCTACGGGTTCCCCTGTAACTTTATACTCCTCTCCTTTATGGATCTGAGTCAGAACGGAGGCATCTGTCCCCTGTCCATCACGGACATTTAATGTATATGCCGTAACCGAAGCGGTTTCCTGCAAATATTCATCCGCACAATCAGCAGCACTTTTCCCTGTGATCAGGGTATCTGCAGGTACATATCCTTCTGCTTCTCCAGAACGGATCCTGGTCCACCCATCCAGATATTCCATAACTTCCACCGCCGAATCTTCATACAGCTTGCCCGTCCATCCACTCTCTTCATCCGGGGCACTTCTGATATAGGTAAAAGACTCTTCTCCTGTATCGGAAAATGCCATATTAAAATACTCACCCTCTTCATTCGGAACCAGATAAAGATCGATATTGTCTTTTACATCGGTTTCATAACTTTCTTCCAGCACCGATTCAATTCCGGCTGACGGCATAAATGACTGTGTACTTTCATCCTCCTCTGCAGCCTGCACCGGAACAATGCTCCCCGGAACTAACAGTGCCCCTGCCAGTACAGGAAGGATCACTTTTCGTTCCCATCGTGTTGTCTCCATATAAAACCTCCTTCATTTCTGATGTCTGTCTTTATCTTTTGTAGGAAGTTTTAAATGTTACATAATTGTTAAATTTATTACAATGCAATTATATCAATATGAAAATACTGTGTCAACCAATTTTATGCTTTTTTAATTTACATATATCGACATATTAATCCTGTTCAAACTGTAAATACAAAAAAACATAAACTTTCTTAAAAGGGTTGACATGCTCTGAAATTTGTATTATATTTTAATCACAGTAATCGTTACTATTATTGTTTTAAGGAGGGATTCTGTTGACAGCATTGAAGTACAGCAGGCAGAGAGAGTCCATAAAGCATTTTCTCGCAGAGACGAAGGATCATCCTACCGCCGACGCCGTATATATGCATGTGAAGAAAGAATTCCCCAATATCAGTCTTGGCACTGTCTACCGGAATCTGAATCTTCTGACAGATATCGGCGAAGCGGTAAAGATTGCAACGCCTGACGGCGGGGATCGCTTTGATGGACGCGTTGAGCCGCACAATCATTTCCTGTGTAAAAAGTGCGGACGGTTACTGGATCTGGATCTCGATATGACCCGCCTGAATGAGGTTAATCAACTTGCAGCTGATAATTTTGACGGGATCATTGAATCCAGTTCCACACTTTTTTATGGTGAATGCAGTGACTGCATTAAAAAGTCATCACAATAATCTTTTATTCAAAGAAAAGGAGACGAAAGAAATGAAAAAATGGATTTGTACAGTATGTGGTTATGTTTATGAAGGAGAAGCTGCTCCGGCTGAATGTCCGGTTTGTCATGCACCAGCCGAGAAATTCCAGGAACAGTCAGGAGAGATGACATGGGCTGCTGAGCACGTTGTAGGTGTTGCTCAGGGCGTAAGCGAAGACATCCTTGCTGATCTGAGAGCAAACTTCGAGGGAGAATGCTCCGAAGTAGGTATGTATCTTGCAATGGCAAGAGTTGCTCACAGAGAAGGTTATCCGGAGATTGGTCTGTACTGGGAGAAAGCAGCTTACGAAGAAGCTGAACATGCTGCTAAATTTGCAGAGCTGCTCGGCGAAGTAGTTACAGACAGCACAAAGAAAAATCTTGAGATGCGTGTAGAGGCTGAGAACGGAGCGACAGCCGGCAAGTTTGATCTTGCAAAACGTGCAAAGGCAGCTAACCTTGACGCTATCCACGATACAGTACACGAAATGGCAAGGGACGAGGCTCGTCACGGAAAAGCATTTGCAGGACTTCTGAAGAGATACTTCGGCGAGTAATTAATATGTACCGCAGCCGCGGCTATCTCTTGTCAGAAATTCATTTAAGACAATAAATTATCATATTTCGTAATTACAACACATCAGGCAGTCTTTGAGAATCAAATAGTAGTTTTCGGAGGCTGCCTTTTTATACACTATGAACAAGGGAGGTATTATCATGTCTAAATACGCTGGAACAAAAACAGAGAAAAATCTGATGGAGGCATTTTCAGGAGAGTCTCAGGCACGAAATAAATACACGTACTATGCATCTGCTGCCAGAAAGGCAGGATTTGTACAGATGGCTAACATTTTCGAGGAGACTGCTGCCCAGGAAAAGGAACATGCCAAAATGTGGTTCAAAGAATTCCACGGGATCGGAAACGTAGAAGAAAATCTTGCTGACGCTGCAGCAGGAGAAAACTACGAGTGGACAGACATGTATAAGAGAATGGCTGAAGAAGCTGAGGAAGAAGGTTTTCCGGAGCTTGCGGCTAAATTCCGCGGCGTTGCACAGGTAGAAGCAGCACATGAAAAGCGTTATCAGAGACTTCTGGATCATTACCGTGAAGGAAAAACATTCAAGGATGAAGCTCCGCTTGGATGGAAATGCGGAAACTGCGGTTATATCTATGAAGGACCTGAGGCGCCGGAAATCTGCCCGGTATGCGCTCATCCGAGAGCTTACTTTGAGAGAAAGGCTGAAAACTACTAAAAGATATATTGAATTATCAACGAAAAATCGCACCGGCATATGACTGGTGCGATTTTTACTGCATATTATGACGGATCAGCTCTAACTTCTGCTGTCTGTCCATCTGTTTGATCTCCCACTCCCGACGCATTGCTTCCTGCTTTGTATTGAACTCTTCAAAATAAGCAAGCACAACCGGACGCCTTGATTTTGTATATTTTGCCCCTTTTCCTTCATTATGTATCCTGAGGCGCTTTTCAAGATCGTTGGTCCAGCCGGTATATAGCGTGCCGTCCCGGCAGGTAAGAATATATGTATAATTCATAAATGCACTCCTTTAGGACAGGGGAAGGTTCCCTTCCCCTGTCTGCTCCGATACCGCGGCAGGCTCACAGCATTGCTGCCCAGTATCCATATTATAACACAGCTACTCCATAAAGTTCAGCGGGTTTTCCGGTTCTCCGTCTTTTAAGATCTGAAAATAGAGATTCGGCCCTTCCACACTATAGTATTTTGTCGGTTCACTCAATGTTCCAACCGTTTCTCCCGCACCTACATAATCTCCGATTTCCAGCGGCACATTATCCAGCTGGCCATATACTGCGCTGTAACCATTTCCCAGATCCATAGTCACCGTCACGCCGGTCTGCGCTGTCGTCTCAATATTCGTTACAATTCCGGCAGCAGAGGCCGAGATCGTCTCCCCTGCTTCGCCGCCGATGATCAGAGCCGGATTATACTTATACTGCTCCAGCGTTGAGAAAAATACCGTCTGATCCATACTGTAGCCAATGAGGACCGCTCCGCTTGCCGGCCAGGTCAGCGTGCTGTCTTCGCTGAACCATACGTCCGATGTATTGCTGCTGCCTGACTCCGTCGCAGCATCCGTATGATCCGATGATTCTGCATCTTCCGATCCGCTGTCCTTATTCTCTTCGTCTGACTCTCCTGTATTCCCTGCTCCTGTGCTTTGCTCGTCAAATTCCAGAGTATTCTCTTCTTCATTTTCAGTACTTTCACTTTCTGGAAGCAGGATATCATCTGTTGTTGTTTCTGCACTGTTCTCTTCTGTAAGTTCTTCCGCCTGTTCTTCTGCTTTCGCTATCTGCTCGTCCATTTGCTTCTGATAACTATTGAAAGTATAAGTTCCTGCAATTGCGATCACTGCGACAAAGCAGATAACAATGCCCACTGCGGCTCCTTTCCCTTTGAAGAAGGAAGGTCTTTCATTCTTATTCATTGTCATCACCTCTGGCTATATTTTTGCCAGAAATGAATCCGCTTATTCCTGTGTCGGTTCAATATTATTTCTGTTGATCATAAACTTTAATAATACAAATATCAAAGGGGCATACGGTCTGCGCTTGCATCGCCAAGCACTTCTGTCTCCTGGATCTCTCTGTTCAGTTCTGTACCCTCATAGAAAAATTTGAGAATCTCTTCATAATCTTTTCCTTCTTTTGCCATCTCATTCGCCGTCCACTGACTCATACCCAGTCCATGACCTTTTCCTGTTGTAGTTATCTTCATTTGTCTGTTTTCCTCACTGAATGAAAATGCACTGGAAGGAAGGGAAAGCGCATCTCTGAACTGATCTCCTGTACAGGTTGTTTCCCCTATCCGCATTTCCTTTACATATCCTGCTGAATCACGGGAGCTTATCTCAAAGTCATCAAACGCATATCCTGCTTCTGCTTTTTCCTGCTCTGATTCTGCCACCAGAAAATCTTTGCACATTTCCTGGATCTCTTTATAGGAGAATGTCAGCACCCGGATCTCATCATCAGCCTTTTTATCCAGAGGACATTCTCTGCAGGAGATATATGGATAGTCTCCGGTTCCCATTACCTCTTCCGCACTTCGTGTATATCCACAGCTGGACTGATGGTATGGCGTCCATGCATATGTTCCGTTATAAAAAAGCACAGTATCATCCGTCTCTTCCACTGCACGTATATACTTATCATGATATTCTTTGTACTCTGACACTTTCCATTTCTTTTCCATTTCTTCCCTGGTCATATATTTTTCTGTCAGGATCTTGTCCTCAGAATTTTCCAGATCACGGTACAGCTTTGTACGAATCAGGACTGCCTGTGCTTTCAATGCGTCCATCTCATAATCTTCCGACATTTCCCGTGCAAGGATGCCGGCAAGATATTCTTTCCAGCTAATATCAACAACGGTTCCCTCCTCTGAAGTTCGGACTGATACATAAGGGGAATCACTGCCATTTTCCGTTCTGACATCCGCCCCGTTTACAAATACCGATATAGTATACGGAAGCAGAATGAGAATGATCAGGAACGCACAGAACGCTTTTATTTTCTGTCTGATAAAATAACGCATAAAAACAGCCCTCCATACTTTATTATATGAAGGGCTTTCTTTTCTTAGGACTCTTTATATATTATGCTCCTGTTTTCCCTCATCTGTTTCAGAGGGCTGTGTATCCGGTGTATCCGGTGTATTCTCTGAATTATTTTCAGATTCCGGAGATACTGCTGCTTCTCCGGCTCCAAATGACTCAACAGCATGTTCCTGTTCCGGAGCCGCGGTCTGCGGTCTGAACTCAGCTGACGCTGTCGGTTCCATTTCCGGATTAAAATCTCTGTTCCTCATGACAAAGAAACAAATGGATTCATAAAGCGGGACAATCGCAGACAGTACTGCATGAACAACCGCCATATTGCGGGTTGTAAAATACCCGTATATCTGCATATTGATAAGCACGCAAAGAACTTTATAAACCGCCTCATATATGACAGCCGCCACAGTCCATATCACCAGGAACACGATCAGAAACATAATCGTTCCCACTCCGATGTTGACTCCGTATCCGGAAGAGGAAAGTCCGGCCATCATCCCGCCGATGCCGACTATGGTGCTGAATATTGTAAAAAATACAGAAGACACTGCACCTGCAATGATCGGGATAACAAGTTTCCATATTCCAGGATTACTGATCGTTTTCTTCTTAAGTGTAATAGTTCCTGCAACTTCACCCTGCAGATACGCTCTTGCAAAAGGAATAAATGCAAGCCAGGGGTATCTTTCACCTCTCCGTTTCGCGATAGTATACAGGCCTACCGCATGAAAAATATAACTTACCAGGGCAAAAATCAGTGCAACTGCAACCACGATCATAATAATTGACAGAACAGCGGCAACTGCCTGATAATCAGACACCGGATACTGATAAGTGTAATCGTATCCATAGTCGTATCCGTAATCATACATAGAACTGCCTCCTATTTATCCTGATCGGACGGAACCTCAACCTTCTCAAGTTTCCAGATATCTTTTACATACTCCTCGATTGTTCTGTCTGAAGAGAACTTTCCGCTGCATGCGGTCTGAAGCATGGCCATCCTGGACCATCTGTTCTGATCTCTGTATGCCTCTTCCACTCTCTTCTGCGCATCTGCATAGGAACGGAAATCCTTCAGGATAAAGTACATATCCGCGCGGTCCGTGCTCTGTGTATTCAGCAGCGAGTTGTAGAGATTTTTATACATATTGTGATCGCCATGAGAATAGGTTCCATCCATAAGCTGATCTACTACTCTCTTGATCTCCCAGTCATTAAAGTAGATGTCCTGAGGATTGTATCCGCCGTTTTTCTCGTAGTTGATAACTTCCTCTGAGCTAAGTCCGAAGATAAATGCATTCTCCGCTCCTACCTCCTGAACGATCTCAACATTTGCTCCATCCATAGTTCCAAGTGTGGGGGCACCATTCAGCATAAACTTCATGTTTCCTGTACCAGATGCTTCCTTCGATGCCGTGGATATCTGCTCGCTGACATCTGCTGCGGCAAAAATGATCTCACCATTGGATACACGATAGTCTTCGATAAAGACAACTTTCAATTTACCGTTGATGCTCCGGTCATTATTTACCACATCAGCCACAGAGTTGATCAGCTTAATGGTCTCCTTTGCACGAAGATATCCTGCTGCTGCCTTCGCACCGAAGATAAATGTTCTCGGATAGAAGGACATCTCCGGATGCTCTTTGATCTGATTGTACAGATACATGATATGCAGAATATTCAGAAGCTGACGCTTATACTCATGCAGACGTTTAACCTGTACGTCAAAAATGGAGCGCGGATCAACATCGATTCCATTGTGTTCTTTGATATATTTTGCAAGGCGGACTTTATTCTTATATTTGATTTCCATAAATTCACGTCTTGCACCTTCGTCCTCTACAAACGGTTTCAACTTCGCGATCTGGGAAAGATCTGTGATCCATCCGTCTCCTATCTTGTCTGTGATCCAGTCAGCCAGCAGCGGATTGCCATGAGCCAGGAAACGTCTCTGCGTGATACCGTTTGTCTTGTTGTTGAACTTCTCCGGCATCATCTCGTAGAAATCTTTCAGTTCCTGATGCTTCAGGATCTCTGTATGAAGTTTTGCAACACCGTTTACAGAAAATCCGGCGATGATCGCCATATTCGCCATACGTACCTGACCGTCCATCAGGATCGCCATCTTCTTAACTTTCTCTTCATTGCCCGGATATGTCTCGCGGACATTGATCAGGAAGCGACGGTCAATCTCCTGTACGATCTGATAGATACGGGGCAGGAGACGTGAGAACAGGTCGATAGGCCATTTCTCAAGAGCCTCTGCCATGATCGTATGATTGGTGTATGCACATGTCTTTGTAGTCACATCCCATGCTTCTTCCCAGCTCAATCCCTCTACATCAATAAGCAGACGCATAAGCTCCGGAACTGCCACGGTCGGATGAGTATCATTCATCTGAATGACAACCTTCTCGTAGAGTTTACGGATATCACTGTGTTTCTTCTTATATTTCGCGATCAGCGCCTGCAGGCTGGCAGAGACGAAGAAGTACTGCTGTTTCAGACGGAGCTCTTTTCCGGAATAGTGATTATCATTAGGATAGAGCACGTCAACGATCAGTTTCGCCAGGTTCTCCTGTTCAACAGCCTTGTGGTAGTTTCCTCTGTCGAACTCATCCAGCTTGAAGTCTGTAATTGCCTTAGCATCCCATACACGCAGAGTATTTACAACATGATTGCCGTATCCGACGATTGGCATATCATAGGGGATCGCAAGTACAGACTCGTAATTCTCCTGAATGAATTTGTCCTTTCCAGTTACCGGATCCTTCTCGAAACGGATATTTCCTCCAAAACGCACTTCCTTTGCATATTCTTCTCTTCTAAGTTCAAAGGGGTTGCCTTCTTTCAGCCAGTTATCCGGCACTTCAACCTGGTATCCGTCTCTGATCTCCTGCTTGAACATTCCATAACGGTAGCGGATACCACATCCGTATGCCGGATAATTCAGAGTTGCCAGAGAGTCCAGGAAGCAGGCAGCAAGACGTCCCAGGCCGCCGTTTCCAAGCGCCGCATCCGGCTCCTGATCCTCGATCACGTTCAGATCGATGCCCATCTCGTCGAGTGCCTCTTTTACCTCTTTGTAAACTGTCATATTGATCAGATTGTTTCCCAGAGCGCGTCCCATCAGGAACTCCATGGACATATAGTAAACTGTCTTGGCGTCCGCTTCATCATAGGCTTTCTGAGTAGCAAACCAGTCATCAAATATAACATCTTTTACTGCATAGGACACAGCTTGGAAAAGCTGCTGAGCAGTTGCTTCTTCTACAGATTTTCTGTACAATTTTCTGATATTGTTCTTTACCGTTTCTTTAAATGTATCTTTCTCAAATCTTTTGCTGAACATTGCTTTATTTTCCTTCCTTTTCCACGCCCATTGTAACCGCTTCACCGTTGATCTTCCACTCCTTCACATAGCCTGCCGGTTCTGCTTTTACAACTTCATCGGCCAGTACTTCTCCGCCGATCTCCGCCGCATTTTTCAAGAATACATTCTCCGCTTTTTCTGTCCCGTTGTAGGTAACGCGGATCCTGTCCATAACTTCGAAACCGGCTTCTTTCCTCATGGTCTGGATCTTGCTGATGATCTCTCTGACGAAGCCTTCCTCGAGGAGCTCCTCGCTGAGGTTTGTATCAAGGACAACTGTGATGCCGTTGTCATTCTCAGATACAAAGCCATCGATCTGTTTTGTGTCGATCAGAAGATCTTCTTTGAACAGTGTGATCTCCTGTCCGTTCACATCCAGCTTCAGCGCTCCTGTATCATTGAGCTCATCCATAGCTGCATTTCCATCCACACAGTCCAGAGCCGCTTTGATCCCACCTAACAGTTTACCATATTTCGGACCCACTGTCTTTAACTGAGGTTTAAAACTATATGAAGTAAATTCTCTTACATCTTCCGTGAATTTAACATTTTTAACATTCAGCTCGTCTGCAACGATCTCCTGATAGAACTCCGGAAGGCTGAATCCGGCTTTCACGAACATCTGTCCGATAGGCTGGCGGTTCTTGATGTTGGATGTGTTTCTGCAGGCACGTCCCATAACAACAAGCTTCAGCACGTGATCCATGTTCTCTTCCAGTTCCGGGTCGATCTGCTCTTCGTTCACTTCCGGAAATAGACACAGATGAACGCTCTCCGGCGCGTCTGCATCGATGCTGCATACAAGATTCTGATAGATTTCTTCTGTCATGAAAGGAATCATGGGTGCCGCTGCCTTAGAAACAGTCACCAGAGCCGTATACAATGTCATGTACGCATTGATCTTATCCTGCTCCATTCCTTGTGCCCAGAAACGTTCACGGCTTCTTCTTACATACCAGTTGCTCATGTCATCTACAAACTCCTGCAGCGCACGGGCAGCCTCGGGAATCCGGTAATTCTCAAGGTTGCTGTCCACCTCTTTTACCATGGTGTTCATCTTGGACAGAAGCCATTTATCCATAACGGACAGCTTGTCATATTCCAGTGTATATTTTGTGGCATCAAATTCATCAATATTCGCGTAAAGGACGAAAAATGCATAAGTATTCCACAGAGTTCCCATGAATTTTCTCTGCCCTTCTGTTACTGCTTTGCCGTGGAAACGGTTAGGCAGCCATGGCGCACTGTTGATATAGAAGTACCAGCGGATCGCATCAGCACCATATTTCTCCAAAGCGTCAAAGGGATCAACCGCATTTCCCTTGGATTTACTCATCTTCTGACCGTTCTCATCCTGTACATGCCCCAGCACGATAACATTTTTATAAGGCGCTTTGTTGAAGATCAGGGTTGAGATAGCCAACAGGGAGTAGAACCATCCTCTTGTCTGGTCCACTGCCTCTGAAATAAAGTCCGCCGGGAACTGGCTCTCAAAGAGATCCTGGTTCTCAAATGGATAATGATGCTGAGCAAAAGGCATAGAACCGCTGTCAAACCAACAGTCAATCACTTCGGGCACTCTGTGCATCTCCTTACCGCACTTCGGGCATTTGATCGTCACTGCGTCGATATAGGGACGATGCAGCTCGATATCATCCGGACAGTTGTCGGACATTTCTTTCAGCTCGGCAATGCTTCCGATGGAATGCATGTGTCCGCACTCGCACTCCCAGATATTCAGCGGAGTTCCCCAGTAACGGTTACGGCTGATGCCCCAGTCCTGCACATTCTCGATCCAGTCGCCGAAACGTCCTTTTCCGATGCTCTCAGGGATCCAGTTGATGGTGTTGTTATTTGCGATCAGGTCGTCTCTTACCGCTGTCATCTTGATGAACCATGACTCGCGTGCATAATAGATCAGCGGCGTATCGCATCTCCAGCAGTGCGGATAGCTGTGCTCGAACTTGGGCGCGTCGAAGAGAAGTCCTCTTGCGTCCAGATCCTTCAGTACCTCCGGATCTGCTTTCTTTACAAATAGTCCTGCAAAAGGCGTGGACTCCGCCATATTTCCCTTTTCATCTACCAACTGTACGAAAGGAAGTCCATACTTTCTTCCTACATTTGCATCGTCTTCACCGAATGCGGGAGCAATGTGTACTACTCCGGTACCGTCGGTCAGCGTAACATATGTGTCGCAGGTTACATAAAATGCCTTCTTGTTCTGCTTTGCAGCTGCATCTGCGGCACACTGATAGAGAGGCTCGTACTCTTTACCTTCCAGCTCGGTTCCCTTGTATGTCTCAAGGATCTCGTAGGCCGGTTTGCCTTCCTCTCCCAGCTTTCCGAGTACTGTGTCAAGAAGCGCACATGCCATATAGTAGGTGTATCCGTCCGCTGCCTTGACCTTCGCGTAATCCTCCTCCGGGTTCACACAGAGAGCCAGGTTGGACGGCAGTGTCCAGGGGGTGGTTGTCCATGCAAGGATGTATGCGTCCTCGTCCTTTACCTTAAAGCGTACAACTGCGGAGCGCTCCTTTACGTCCTTGTATCCCTGAGCCACTTCCTGTGCGGACAGCGGCGTACCGCACCGCGGGCAGTAAGGAACGATCTTGAATCCTTTATAGAGCAGTCCTTTTTCCCAGATCTGCTTCAGCGCCCACCACTCAGACTCGATAAAGGTGTTGTGATAAGTTACATAAGGATGTTCCATGTCAGCCCAGAAACCGACTGTGGATGAGAAGTCCTCCCACATGCCCTTGTATTTCCAGACACTCTCCTTACATTTCTTGATGAAAGGCTCCAGGCCGTATTTCTCGATCTGATCTTTTCCATCCAGCCCGAGGGATTTCTCCACCTCAAGCTCTACAGGAAGACCGTGGGTATCCCATCCGGCCTTTCTCGGCACCATGTATCCCTTCATTGTACGGTATCTTGGAATCATATCCTTGATGACCCTGGTCAGTACATGGCCGATATGCGGTTTTCCGTTTGCTGTCGGGGGGCCGTCATAAAAAATATACTCCGGACATCCCTCTCTTTCTTCGATGCTCTTCTCGAAGATGTGGTTTTCTTCCCAGAATTTCTCGACTTCCTTCTCTCTGCCGACGAAATTCATATCCGTAGATACTTTCTTGTACATACTGATTTTCCTTTCTGTCTCCGGTCCGCCGCAGCTATGTGTCGATTGCGGACACGCTCTCGCTCGGGACGGAACGCAGCGGCACATAAGGCTGCAAAAGACGCAGCCTAAGGGCCGGCGTTCCTTTACGGTCCTTAATCGACACATAGCTGCGCCAGACCTGTCCGGAACGGGACTTGAATCAAAACCGGGAGAGATGGGGACTTTTTACCTTTTTAAATGGGCGTTATCTGGTCCGGAAAGCATATATGCTTCCCGATGGGGCTGAAACACCTGCCGGTCTGAATCAGCATCCTGCGATTTCTTTTTATCTGCCGGATTTTAGAAAGCTCCTGGTTTCGGGGAGCCGGAGCGATTGATATGTCCATTAAGGACCGTAGAGTAACGCCGGCACTTAGATCGCGTTTTTTGCGATCTTACGTGTCCGCCGCGTTACGGCCCGAGCGCAAGCGCGTCCGCAATGGACATATCAATCGCTCCGGCGGTGTCCAACCCCAGCTTTCTAAAATTCGGTAGAAAAAAAGGCTCCCGTCCTGCAAAAGGACGAAAGCCATCTCTCTCGTTTTAACCACCTGTTACATCATACTTGAACTTCTTTGCCCGCGCACTTGCTGATGTCGCATCTGCGGAGCATATCTGAGTTCGCATATGGTATCCTCTAACGCAGGATTTGCGTCAGCCCTTACTTTCACATACTGCCTGTATCTTCTGTAGGCTTTGGGGGCTGCAGCTCGGGAGTGATATTCGGAAATACTCTACTGATACCGGGCTCACACCATTCCCGGCTCGCTGAGATGTTCGGATAAGACCTACTGTCTCCGTCATAGCCTTTGCTGTTGAAATTCATACAAAGGTAATTATAAGAAGAAAATACCGGTTCGTCAAGACTTTTGTAAGAATCACGGGCTTCAATATTACTTCTGCACCCGGAATCCTGCCGTAACACTCATTCCATTCTCCAGCCTTTTAGCATACACCTCACCGTCCATCATATTCATAAGTTTACGGCAGATATACAAGCCAAGCCCGCTGCCCGGCTTATTCTTTGTGTTCGAACCCCGGTAAAAACTGCTGAAAATATGAGCGGCCTCGTCAGGACTGACAGGCATTCCCGTATTTGTCACCGTCACAAGCCTCAAATCCTCTTTTTCCTCGACAGAGACAGTAATGTTTTCCCCATCTCCGTATTTGATGGCATTTTCCATAATATTCTGCAGCACTTCTACCGCTCTGTCCGGATCTCCTTTTAACAGGCAGTCATGATATTCGCCCACTTCGAACTCAGTGCCGAGCAGAATAAGCTTTTCACGATAGTATTCCTGGATTTCCCTGATCAGATATGAGAGATAGAACTCATCGTTTTGCACTTTCAGATTCAGAAAATCCTCACTGTTCGCCTTTATGATATCTGCCAGATACGAGTTGATCTCATCCGTATTTTCGCTGATTTTCCGTACGATTTCATTTTTCTTATTTACATTATCGCCATAGAGATTCTTCTCGAGAGCTTTCGCATAAAGCTTAATGGCGCTCAGAGGAGTCTTTATATCATGGGAGAGCGACAGTATCAGAGTATTCCTTTCCTTCAGAATACTCATTTCTCTGGCACGGCTCTGCTCCAGATTCTCCTTGAGGATATTGAGCCCCCAGATAAATCTTCCAAAATATCTGCTTTTGCTCTCTTTGATCTCTCCGGTCAGGTTCCCCTTCGAGATCTGCTCCGGAAGAGATGATATCTTATGAAAAGGGAGCAGGATCTTCTGTCTCATCCAAACCATCAGAGCAATTGTCGCCAGAAGAGCAGCAGCCAGTGAACTATTCATCACCAGACGGGAGGAAGCGTATTCTTTTCCTGCGTCCGTCTCATAGTCAAATCGGTAGTACGCACCGTCAATAATTCTGACCGCATAGTCGCCGCCTGATTGGAAGAAATCTTCTGTCTCATCCTCAGATGCGTCCTTCTCGAGTTTAGTTACATTTACAAGAGTCCTATATCCGGCCGGATCTGTCTCTCCTTCCCGTCTGATCTCATCTTCAGCACGGTTGATCTCCACCATATACAGTCTGTCTCCGTCCCGAACGGGCACACGGGAAAGTGCATAATTCGCACAGGCAATAATAAGGAGAAAAACTATGATCACTGATACACACAGCTTACGATACCCTCTCATAATGTATATCCTTTCATATATTTCCTTGTACGAATTTATATCCCACTCCCCATACTGTCAGAATGCAGCGGGGATTCCCCGGATCTTTCTCTATCTTCTGCCGCAGACGCTTAATATGCACTGTCAGCGTCTGCTGTTCGCTCTCGCTTTCAACTCCCCATACTTTATTAAACAGTTCTTCCTTGCTTATCACTTTTTCTTTATTTTTAACGAGTAAAAGCAGCAGTTCATACTCTTTCACAGTCAGAGGCAGATGCCTGCCATCCAGATAGACTGCCCGTTTTGCACAGTCAATGGTAAGACTGCCTTCCTTTATCATCCGTCCCCGGTATCTTCTCTCGAATATACCGTTGATCTTTGCCAGAAGGATATCAATATCATAGGGTTTTTCTATGTAGTCGTCAGCGCCCAGGCCCAGTCCATCCAGCATGTCAGTCTTTTCCCCTCTTGCACTGACGATGATCACCGGCACATCGCTGAGTCTGCGTATCTCCGTACAAACGGTAAATCCGTCCATCCCCGGCAGCATAATATCAAGGATAACAAGCCGGGGGCTGTGAGCTGAAAAAAGCTCCAGCGCCTCATACCCGTTTCCCGCAATCTCTGCCTCATACCCCTCGGCCACCAAAAAATCCAGAAGTACTTCCGCCAGTTCATCATTATCCTCTACAATCAAGATATCCACTCTGCTCTCTCCTTACCATCCCATATCCAACAACCAGCTGCTGATCGCCCGCTCGCGCTCGCGTCTGTCGGCCTCGGGCTTTTCCTGTTCAAGATTATACTGTCCTGCAATGCAGCCGTCAACCAGATAGAGCACTCTTGAACAGGAGGCTGCGACCTTTACATCATGGGTGACGAGCAAGATCGTTGTACCGTCGCGGTTCAATCCGGCAAGTTCTCCGATCACCTCATCGGAGCTGGCCCGGTTCAGTGCGCCGGTGGGTTCATCGGCAAACAGCATCTTGGGATTGTTGATCATACTCCGGCAGATGCAGGCGCGCTGAAGCTGTCCTCCCGATACCTCGTTGATATCATTTTCGGCCGTCTCTATAATCCCCAGGCGGCGCATCAGCTGCTGTCCCCGTTTTATTTTCTCTTTCCGGTTCATCCCCGGCTTCTTTGACTGAAAGGCAGGCAGAAGGATATTATCAAGAATGCTCAGATTCTTAAGCATATACATCTGCTGAAAGATAAATCCCATATCGTCAAGCCTGATCTGTGCCAGCGTTTTCCCGTCAAGTCCGGCGATATCTCTTCCGTCGAAGATTATCTGTCCGGCACTCGGTTCATCCATACCCGACACCGTATAGAGCAGTGTGGACTTTCCTGAGCCCGACGGCCCCATAACCGCAACCATCTCGCCGCTGTGTATCGTCAGATTTATATTTTTCAGTACGTTATTCTGCCTCTTGTTGACCACATAAGTTTTACACAGGTCTCTGACCTCAAGAATGGTATCCATATTTTTCATCTCCTCATTTTTATATATTATTGATTTCCCGTGCTTTTATTTTCGTAATCTGTAATGCAGAGAACAGGGCAAATACGGTAGTAACCGCCAGTACCGTCAGTGGATATACACAGTATGACATCATCGGGTCGATCACGATCGTGATCCTGGAAGTGCCCATAATCCCAAAAACCGGGCTCAGGATCCAGTCCGACAGCGGCAGTGTGAGCACAGATCCCAATATGGTCGAAATGATCAGAACCAGAGAAATCCTGAGCCCCTGCCAGAGGATCAGCGTTCCGTCCGGAAATCCCATACTCTTCAGCAATGCGATATCGCTCCGCTCACGGCTGATAAATGACCGTACCATCAGCACTGCGATCAGCGCGTTCACTGCCAGGACAATAGCCAGTATCACCCTGCTCACCGAATCCAGGATGTCGGACACCCCTATGGTATCATCTGCAAATTCCTCGCAGCTCATAACCTCATATTCAGGAAACAGCTCCCGGATCTCAGCTAATTTCTGCTCTGTTTCTCCTGCATCCGTATCTTCTTCCAAAGCAAACTGTATTCCCATTGCCCCGCTCTTCTCTGTGTAATCCAGCACTGCATTTTCAGAAAATCTGACTCCCTCTCCCATATTTGTCAGAGACTCGTATAGGGCAGTGATCATAAACTCTCTGTTCTCACCGTCTATCATGATATTCACTGTATCTCCGATATGCGCGCCCAGTTTTTCTGCAACCATGTATGTGACCGCAATCTCATTTGCAAGTTCGGGAGCGGCTCCGCTGAAGTAAAGGTACTCTGCCGTATCCGTATGCAGCCCCTGTACGGCTATAGAGGATGCCATATTATCTCCAAAGCTCAGCGTATATCGGAAGAGCACCTCTCTGAATGCCCGCGCATCAATTCCCCCATCCTTTAACTTTGCTTCTATATCATCCAGTTCCTGCTCGAGTTCCTTCTTTGTCTGGCTGATAAGCGCCGGATCTTCTCTGATCATTGCGCCGTCGCACTTCGCCATGTTCATCAACAGGATCATCTCATCGCTTCTAAGTGTAGATACTGCGCTCAACGGAATATTGATCATAAGGATACCAAGGGTAAATATGAGGATCATCATAGTAAATTTCTTTACTTCGCTCAAGATATCGTTCAGCGCCATAAAAAACGGAAGCGGCATGGCGCCTGTACCGCCGAGAGTTATCGGACTGCTGCGGCTGAAACTTTCTCCTTCAGCTCCTGCACGCATTGCCGTCACAGGAGAGATTCTGTTCACTCTGCCGGTGCAGATACAGCCGAACAGGAGCACAACAGCAAGTACTGCCAGCACCGGAAATATCTGCAGAAGTATTGAATCGCTTTCCTCCAGCATGATCCTGCGTGACGCTCCCGCCATCATGACATTCTCAAGCAGAAGGCCAACTCCCATACCTGCCGCACTACCGGCCAGAGTCAGGACAATATACTTGGAAAGATACAGAAGCCTGATACTTCCGTTTCTTATTCCAAGCGCCTTTAAGATCCCGATTTCCCGATATTCCTGCTCCATTGTAAAAGACACAGTAAATCTCAACACCACCAGTGCAATAATAATAAGTACAATACTGACCACCACAAAAATGACGGCGATGATCATGTCCATAACATAGGTCATGCCCAATGTATCTCTGTTAAAGCTGGTCAGAGTTACGATCCCGGAAGCATAGAATTCATTAACAAACTTCTGCTCATCCCCCATATCTATCATATAAAAAATATATTCCTCCATCCCCGCGTCTAAGGCCGCATCCCGGAGAATATCATAGTCTTCCGTACTCATAAGTATCCGCTTCATACTGATAAACTCCCCTCCCATCACAGCGTCCATCATCTCTCCTGCAACAGTAAATGCACGGGAAGTATCGCCGATGGTCACAGTGATCCGATCTCCTTCCTGCAGACCTGCTCCTTCCATCAGAGAATACGGAAGATAACATTCGCCCTGCTCCACCTGTACAATCTCCTGCTTATCTGCATCGAAATATTTCTGTCCATCCGTCTCCGGAGCAGTGACACAAATGGTAAAGCTATAGTTAATCTCCTCCCCGCCGCTGAGTGTCACATAATCTTTACTGGTCAGCAGATTACTGCCCGATTGTGAATATGAGCGGATACTATCACTGTCTTCTAAAAATTCCTCCAGCTCATCAACCTCTCCGCTGCCGACAGAGATCATGTAATCTCCTACCCCTGCTTTATCAAAATACCCTTCAAGTCCGCCCGTCGTCGCAATCAGACTCCGTGTACTCGAGCCAATAAACGCCGTGGCAAGCATTACAAATGCAGCGAAAATAAAATTCATTGCACGTTTTCTTCTTAAATCCTTTTTTAATATTGCCAGATACATCCGTCTTCTGCCTTTCATCTTTGATGAGTCAAGTATAACGGATAAATTGTGAAATAATCCTTAACTGAATAATCATTTTAAAAACAGATTAGAAAAAAATTTAATGATAAGCATTTTATGATGTTGGGGTCAAAAGCCCCCAACCATGATGCCTATTAAAGAGCTACGCAATACAACTGAGATTTCCAATATTGCACACAAGGAGCAGGAGCCTATTTTTATTACCAAAAATGGGTATAGCGACTTAGTTGTAATGAGCAGCGAATTATATGATAAATTCGCAAGAATAAATCGTATTGATCAGGCAATCTTCGAATCTGAACAAGAAATTGCTAACGGAGCAGAAGCAGTTGACGCAGAAATAGTTTTTGCAGAATTGGAGAAAAAACATTTTGGATAAATACAAGGTAAAAGTCAACCCCAGCGCTGTCCGCGAATTAGATCAAATTTACGAATATATCGCAAATGAGAAATTTGCTCCTGAAAATGCCAGAGAACAGGTTGACCGAATCAAGAAGGCTGTTTTAAGCCTGGATACATTTCCACATTGATGAGCCACACAAAATAGTTTATGTGGTAACAATACAATATCAAGGACGTAATCTATAAGAAAGGCAGAGGAACTATCTATTTCCCGACAGTTCCTCTGCCTTTCTTATAATTTTTTCACAAACAGCGCCCGGATGGCATTCAGCACTGCGATGATCATCACTCCCACATCTGCGAAGATGGCGAGCCACATATTGGCGATACCTACCGCTCCCAGCACCAGGCAGATCAGCTTGACGCCGATAGCAAACCAGATATTTTCATACACGATACGCAGACATTTTCTGGATATCTTAATGGCTTTTGCGATTTTTAAAGGATCGTCATCCATAAGCACAATATCTGCCGCTTCTATGGCAGCGTCTGATCCCATAGCGCCCATGGCGATTCCGATATCTGCCCGTGAGAGAACCGGCGCATCATTGATGCCGTCTCCTACGAATGCCAGTTTTCCTTTCCCTGTATTCTTTTTCAGCAGTTCTTCCACTTCGGATACTTTATCAGCAGGGAGAAGTTCTGCATGTACTTCATCAATGCCAAGGTCTGCTGCTACATGTTCGGCTACCTTTCTGGAATCGCCGGTGAGCATGACTGTCCTTTCCACGCCCGCCCTCTTTAATGCCTGTATTGCTTCTTTTGCATGAGGTTTCTCTATATCTGAGATCACAATATGTCCGGCATAGATCCCGTCTACCGCCATATGAATGATCGTACCCGCCTGATGGCAGTCAATCCATTTGATGCCAAGTCTGTCCATGAGTTTTGAATTTCCTGCCGCAACGTTAACGCCGTCTACCTTTGCCATCACGCCATTGCCGCTGATTTCCTGAATATCTGTCACACGGCTCCGGTCGATTTCTTTTCCGTACGCTCTCTGCAGACTCTTGCTGATCGGATGGGAGGATGCGCTCTCAGCCAGCGCAGCGTATTCCAGCAGCTTCTCTCTGTTCATCTCGTTATGATGTACCTCGTTTACCTCAAACACCCCCTGTGTCAGAGTACCTGTCTTATCAAATACGACACATTTTGTCTGAGATAATGTTTCCAGATAATTGGAGCCTTTCACAAGTACGCCCGCATTGCTTGCTCCTCCGATACCGGCGAAGAAACTTAATGGTATACTGATTACCAGCGCGCAGGGGCAGCTGATGACAAGGAATGTCAGTGCCCGGTAGATCCACGTGCCCCATTCTGCCGGGATTCCCATACCAAACATCCGGACAAGAGGCGGAAGAATTGCAAGTGCGATGGCGCTGTAAACTACTGCCGGGGTATAGACCCGTGCAAATTTAGTAATGAAGTCTTCGGATTTTGATTTTCTGGAGCTTGCGTTTTCCACCAGATCCAGAATCTTCGACACGGTAGATTCCCCGAACTCTTTGGTCGTCTTTATCTTCAGCACACCCGTCATATTGATGCAGCCGCTGATGATCTCGTCGCCCTCCTGCGCATCCCTTGGCAGGCTTTCTCCTGTCAAGGCGCTTGTGTTGAGGGTGGATGTTCCCTCTATGACAATACCGTCGATGGGAACCTTCTCCCCCGGCTGTATCAGGATCACAGAGCCGATCTCTACCTCATCAGGATCCACCTGTTCCAGTTTTCCGTCCTTTTCTATATTCGCGTAATCCGGACGGATATCCATCAGTTCGCTGATATTTCTACGGCTCTTTCCCACCGCATAGCTCTGGAACCACTCTCCGATCTGGTAAAACAGCATAACCGCGATAGCCTCCGTGTAATCTCCACTGTCATAAAGAGCGATAGCAATAGCTCCAATAGTGGCAATCGCCATCAGCAGGCTCTCATCAAACGGCTGCCTGTTCTTTATGCCTTTAAAGGCTTTGATCAGAATATCATACCCGATCACGAAGTAAGGCACGAGGTAACAGACAAACCTCAGCGCTCCCGTCACCGGGACAAAATTCAGCAAGATCAGCAACGCCGCTGCGATGAGGATCCTTGCCAGCATTTTTTTCTGTTTTTTGCTCATATAGTCTCCCCGCTTTCATGATAAAATCAATCCGCTCTTTTAATTAAACATATACTTAATCTTTTATTCATTCAGCATATTTACTCCCGGGGTCCGTTTTCGATCCCCGGGAATATCTTTGACCTTTTGACGCTTGTATCATTTTATCAGATAAAGATCTCACAGTCATCCTCCACTTTTTTACAGTTTTTCAAGACTTCTTTCATAACTGTTTTCGGATCGTGGCCTTCTTCAAACTCTACATTCATCTTAAGTGTCATGAAATTGACAACAGCGTCCTTGACTCCGGCAGTATTCTTGGCTGCCTGCTCCATTTTATTTGCACAGTTTGCACAATCAACATCGATCTTATAACTCTTTTTCATATCTGACGATCTCCTTATATATTTTAATGTTTGTGGCAAAAGGTATTTTCCCAATGACACTGCGGATCGCTCCGCATTTCATGATTAAATAATTATTTAATTGTTGACTACAATGTACCCTACATTTTATAATTAGTCAAGAGATATGCAGGCGGTTCTGCCGTTTGGGCGAAAATAATTTCCGATTGGGACAACAGACCGTCTATTAAGCAGCATACAGCCTGTATTTCAACTAAACAGGACAAAAATATAAGGAAGGAAATCACTATGAAAGAGACAAATCTGCCCCATGACCACGGTCATGATAAAGAGGAAAATATACGAAGACATATGCCCGGTGAGAATGAGATTGCCGGCGTCTCTGAGGCCATGAAGCAGCTGGGGGATCCTAGCCGGCTGCGCATTTTCTGGCTGCTCTGCCACTGCGAGGAATGCGTCCTTAATATCGCAGCGCTGGTCAATATGAGCAGTCCCGCAGTCTCCCATCACCTCCGTCTGCTGAAGAGCAGCGGACTGATCGTGAGCCGCAGAGAAGGGAAAGAGATGTACTACCGGACAGCAGATACAGAGCTTGCCCAGATGCTCCACCACATGATCGAAAAACTGGGAAAGATCACCTGTCCGGAAGGCTCAGATGATGGCCAGGACGAATCTGATGAAAGCCAAAGTGACGAGAAATAATTGTTCGAATAATTTTTTCAGGAAATTCTTACTTGAGGGAGATTATTTATGGAGAAAGATTTCATTTATCAGATAAAAGATAAACTGTCAGACATACCGGACGGAACCTGTATCAGCATCAGACATCCTCTGAGCGGCTCTTCTGTGCCCGTGACAGTTACTGAGACCGCCGTTTCCTCCGGTGTACGGCTGAGAACGGAGAGCTATGAGCTGTACCCGGGCATTGAGCTGTCCTATCACGACTACCTGGGCGACCGTTTCCACTTCTGCCACAGCCACTCTGTATCCGTTCTCTCCATCGATCACTGCCGCTACGGCCGGATCGGCTGGGAGATGCAAGGCGGTCTCAGCCTGTATTTCGGAAGCGGAGATCTTTCTTTTCACCTCACTGACAAATGCTCAGATTCGGAAATTTCTCTGCCGCTTGGATGTTACGAAGGACTGACCGTATCGTTGGATCTGGATATTCTGAAGGAGAAGAAGCCGGAGCTGCTGAGCGAGGCCGGTGTAGACATCTGCCGTCTCTGCCGGAAGTTCTGCGGCGACAGAGAGACTGCCGCTCTGCCGGCAAACAGCCGGATCGCGCACATTTTCTCTGAGGTATATGATCTGCCGGAGCAGATGAAACTGCCCTATCTGAAGCTGAAATGCCAGGAGCTGCTGTTCTTTCTGAATATGACAGAGCCATCGGAGACACAGATCCTGGACGCTCACTACTCCGGGCAGGTAGAGATCATACGGCAGATCCACGATATCATGCTGGCTCAGCCTGAGAGACGATATACGATCGACGAGCTGTCCAGACAGTATCTGATCAACACTGCCGCCCTGAAGAAAGTTTTCAAATCTGTCTATGGTATGCCCATTGCTTCATACATGAAACAGTACCGTATCAGGCAGGCGGCCCAACTGCTCCTGGAAACAGATGAAAGTATCTCCTCCATTGCCCGCACTGTGGGATATGAAAGCCAGAGTAAGTTCTCCGCGGCTTTTAAGGATATAATGAAAATACTGCCTACGGATTACCGCAGGCAGTATCAAGATCAACTGTCATCTTCGCCGTCTCGTGCGCCTTCTTCCTGAAGCCGCTGCTCTCTGTATTCTCTGTCTGTTCAGGCGGCGCATGCGCCGTCTCCGTATCTGTCTGACTTTCAGCACTGTAACGATGAAAAGCACTACCAGCATCAAGCCCACCAGAACTGCACCGCCAGCCATAACCATACGTTCTATGGAAAGCCCGGCGTCATCAGCCTGATCTCCGGCGCTTTCCCCCTGCTCTGTTCTCCCTGTATCCTCTGCGGACTGTCCGGATGCGCCGTTAAGACTCTGAATGTAGTCAGAAGTCAGTGTCACATCAGCGCTGCCCACAGCCTGACCTTCATAAGTGTAGGAGATAACGGCTGTTCCGGCTGCCGCATCTTCATCTGTGATTTCCTGATCAAGATCTGTGAACTCAACGCCGTCCGGAAGCAGGACATAGGCGTCAGGATCTGTAAACGACTGGACATTCTCCGGTTTGTCCTGTCCGCCCAGCTTAATTTTGGAAAAGTTGTTGAAAACATATTCAAACATGGCCTTTGTGTCTACATAGGCATCCTCTCCAAAATCATAGAGAACAACTGCCGCCAGCTGCAGCTCTCCATTATCAGCCATGGTAACCAGTGTTGTTCTTGCATTATCCGTATAACCTGTTTTTCCGCCTGTAGTATATTCATAATAATTCTTGTTTCCGCTCCAGAGCATCTTGTGCTTCTGCTGGAAGGTACGGCTTTCATTTACCAGATTGGTAGGTGGTATTGTATAACTCAGAGTCTGGCTGATCCGACGGAATTCATCATACTGATAAACTGCTGATGCGATCAACGCCATGTCATGAGCTGTCGTATAGTGATCTTCTTCATGGAGGCCGTTTGCATTCGTCCAGTGAGATCCGGTACAGCCCAGCTCCTCTGCCCTCTCATTCATCTTCTGTATAAATGTATCATAATTACCGCCCATCTTCGCTCCCACGCTCTCTGCTATTGCGTGAGCAACTTCGTTGGCCGAGGCAAGCAGCAGGGCATGCAGTGCATCATCCATACTGATGATCTCCCCGGGTGTCATACCGATATGGGAATCACCGGGGCTGAGACAGGCAATACTGTCATTTGTAATCTCCACTTCATCCGTCAGCTCAGAATTCTCCAGGGCAACAAGAGCTGTAAGAAGCTTCGTGATACTTGCCGGATACCGTTTTTCATCGATATTTTTGCCAAATGGAACAGCACCGCTGTTCATATCCATGACAATGGCCGCTGAACCGTAGACGCCGGGTCCCTCAGGCCATCCTGCCAGGCTGTTGGTATCTACAGGCATGGCATACCCCGCCTGCCGCTCCTCCTCCCGGGTCATGGGCTGTGCATTCTGCGTTTCCCCATCCGCTTCCTGCTGTGCTGTCCCGTTCTGTCCCTCTTCGGCCATAACGGCTGACGCCTGCCCCATAACAATAAATGCTGACAGGCAGATTGACAGCATCCGTTTTATAAACTTTTCCATCTCAGTCTCCAAAATCTTTTTTTCTCATTATAATGACTATGACAGAAGTTGACAAGAGCGAAAACAGCAGTACGTTTCCCTTTTTAGAAAACCATACTGCTGCTTTTTTATGATGATCATATTTAAGAGCCTGATACAGAGAACAACTATTTATTATTCACTGTACCCGCTGCCCTGAAGCAGATATATGCCCCCTCAGCTTCTGCACGGATGCAGGACTTTTCAGGATAATATCTTGTAGAAAATACATACTGTCCGCCGTTTACAAACACCTCAACGGAAGATACATCTGTAAGGATCTTTACATCTTCCAGCTTTTCCATTCTGGCATATCTTGATCCCCGGCCACCGGAGACAGCGCCTTTATTCTGATCGATAAACCGCATTTCAAAACGTCCGTCCCGATACTCCAGGATCAGCTCTTCCCCCAGTACCGCATAGAACCGGCTGCCGCATATTCCGGAAATATCTGCTTCATAGACCTGGTATCCCTCCATGCTGATCTGGCCGGAAGCTGTTGCTGCAGGACTGAGCTTCTCCTCCAGCTCACGGACAGGTCTCTGGCATACTTTTCCGTCCTGTATATAAACTTCCCTTGGGAATGTAAAGCAGTGCTGCCATCCGTCTTCAATGGTCCTGTTCGTGTATTCCTCACAGTCCGGCATCCCCATCCATCCGATCTGTATCCGTCTGCCGTCCTCTGTCTCAAAGCTCTGAGGAGCATAGTAATCAAATCCGTAATCCCAGAGATGGTATTCCGAGAGGCCCGGATTATCGCAGATTTCTCCGTCCAGGATAAAATATCCGGACTGATAGACATTTCTTTCATCCCATTCTCCGCCTTCCAGCCCCTGCACAGATGCAGAAAGGATCTTCGTGCCGTCCAGTTCAAAATAGTCCGGGCACTCCCACATATATCCGAAGGGTTTCTCAGTGCTGACGCGTCTGTGAACCTTCCAGTTCACCTTATCCTCCGAGCGGAAAATCACCGCCTGTCCCACGTCAGCCTTTGTCCTGGCCCCCTGGATCATATAATAGACTCCATCCCGTTTCCATACCTTCGGATCCCGGACGTGGAGTGTCAGATCAGAGGGATAATCGCAGTTTTTCATCAGAAGATTCTTAGGACCGAAATGCATCCCGTCTCTGCTTTTTACCAGGACCGTATTAGCCTCTCTGCCGCTGTTGATATAGTCATAGTCGTCCCTGTCCTCCAGTTTTACATTTCCTGTATAATACAGGTACATTTCCTCATTCTCGACAAACGCGCATCCGGAGTATACGCCGCCGCAGTCAAAGGGCTGATCCGGATACAAGGTCACGCCCTGGTATTCCCATTGGATCATATCCCGACTTATGTAATGTCCCCACATCTTCACTCCGCCTTCCGGATTGAAGGGTGAATACTGGAAAAATGCATGATAGATTCCCTTGAACTGACAGAGCCCGTTAGGGTCGTTGAGCCAGCCCACAGGCGGCATCAGATGCAGCTGCTGGCGGAAACGGTCCTTTCCGTCCGCCTGTCTTTCGGCAGCTTCTGTTAATTTCATCAAATCCTTTGTCAGCGCACTCATAATGTGCCTCCTGTCATTCTATTTTATGAAAGCCTTCCGCGCGGCATCTTATCTTATGTCTGTGCAGAAGGCTCTTTCTTATCTGTTAAACATTATTTCTCAAGTTTCATGATCGGACTGCCCTCACTTACATCGCCGGGCTCGGCTTTCTCCACGTTTCCAAACTGATCCGCATTTGTCAGGATAAACATGGTAGTTGCCGGATATCCTGCTGCCCGGATCGTATCCAGATCCGCCTCGATGAGCACGTCTCCCGCCTTCACAGAAGCCCCGTCAGATACCTTTTTGGTAAATCCTTTTCCTTCCATCTTTACAGTATCTATGCCCACATGGATCAGCAGTTCTCCGCCTGCCTTCGTAGTCATGCACACTGCATGTCCTGTATCAAAAATGTTGATCACTTCTCCGTCGCAGGGAGCCACGATCTTTCCATCTGCAGGCTCTACTGCTACAGTAGTTCCGAGCATCTCGGATGCAAATGTCTGGTCACTTACCTGAGACAGTGGAACGACTTTGCCGTTGACCGGACTTCCAAGAGTCTCTTCTTTTACTTCTTCCGTGGGAATCTGTGCCGCTGCTCCTTCATTTCTGTCAGCAGCATCTCCTGCTGCCATGCTGCCTGCATTATCTGTCCCGGCCGGTACACTTCCTGCTGCCTGAGCCTCCGGCTTCTGATCCTTATAAAGGATGAATGAGATCACAAATGCTACTCCCACAGCGATCAGCATCTCGATCAGATACTGTACCGGTGAATCAAGACAGAGCAGGATACCGAAGATACCGGTAACGCCGGTTCCCTTTGCTCCGAGGTGTACGATGGAAGCATACAGAGCGCCGCATCCGCCTCCGATACATCCTGCGATAAATGGCTTGAAGAATCTTAAGTTCACACCGAAGATAGCCGGTTCCGTGATTCCCATGAATGCACTTAACGATGACGGAAGAGCCAGAGACTTGATCTTCTTGTCTTTTGACTTCAGTGCTACTGCAAGAGCAGCTGCTCCCTGTGCGATGTTCGCCGCACTTGCAAGCGGCAGCCAGTATGTAACGCCGTACTGAGCGATCTGTCCGATATCGATGGCTGTATACATCTGATGGATACCGGTAACGACTGTAGGCGCGTAGAGGGCTCCCATGACAAGGCTTCCAAGTCCAAGCGGAAGAGTCAGCAGCCACTGGATACCGTCAAGGACGGCATTCTCAGCCCATACAAAGATCGGTCCGATAATGGCAAGGGTGAGATAACCTGTTACAAATACACTGACAAGAGGAGTCACAAACAGATCCAGTACCTCTGGCACTACCTTATGCAGCTTCTTCTCGATCACGGACAGAAGCCATACAGCGATCACAACCGGTATCACGTGTCCCTGATATCCTACCATATCGATATCATACAGTCCGAAAAATACAGGCTGTGTCTGCAGCACGTCTTCTGTGGCAACTGTATACGCGTTCTGCAGCGATGGATGGATCATGATCATTCCGATGACCGCACCCAGATAAGGATTTGCGCCGAACGCTTTCGCTGCGGAGAACGCAATCAGGATCTGCAGAAATGTATATGCTGTGTTGCTGAACAGGTTGGCAAATACATAGATGGAACTGCTGGTGTCCATATTAATAAATCCATTGTTGATCATAAAATCCAAAGAATTCATGATTCCCATAAGGAAACCGCTGGCAACGATAGCCGGGATAATTGGCACGAAAATATCACCCAGCAGTTTAATCGCCCTCATAAATACATTCTGCTTCTGAGCAGCAGCTTCCTTTGCTTCTGCCTTCGAGCTGGCCGTTATCCCTGCCATAGAAATAAACTCATCAAATACTTTATTAACCGTTCCTGTTCCTAGAATGATCTGGAGCTGTCCCGATGCCTCAAATACACCTTTCACTCCATCTACATTCTCAATGGCCGTCTTGTCTGCCTTGCTGTTGTCGGCAATGACAAGACGGAGCCTGGTCGCACAGTGCGCGGCGGAAACGATGTTCTTGCTTCCGCCGACTTTGTCCAGAATTTCCTGAGCGGTCTTTCTGTAATCCATATTAACTCTCCTTCCTTTTATAAAATCTGTAATCGATTTCATATTTTCTGTATAAATAATAGCTCTGTCAATGAGATTTGTAAAGGCTTAATAATTACTAATTTTTATTTTTATATTTTGTGGAAGATGCATAATCCTATTTAAATTTTATGATATCGTTATCACATCTATTTCAGAAAATGCTCAATCTATAAAGCTGGTTCAAGTTCTTTCTTTTCTTATAGAACAGAAAATCTCCGGCTTTCAGGATTGAAAACCGGAGAAAACATCTCATCATATCTTTACTTTACCAGCCGGAATCCCAGTTTCATCTCAATCGGGATCCGCTCGCCCCTCTCGATCACATCAAGCAGCAGTTCTGCCCCCCGGATACCGCTGGTCTTGTACCCGAAGTGGACCGTTGGAATTCCCCCTGTTACTGCCTTCAGGAACTGATTGTCGCCAAATCCGGTAACCCTGATATCCGAACTCTCCAGGATGTACTGCATCCTTGTCCCGGAGTTGTCAGCTGCGGCAGGAATATGCGCTTTCCTGTAGGCCAGGATTGCCTCAATTGCTCCTGCTGCTATCGTATCGGTAGCGCATGAAATAACAGCGATGCCTTCTTCATTTTCCAGCAGATCCAGCGCTGCCTGATAACCGGAATCCATAGTAAACTCCGATCTTCTCACATAACTCTCAGTCAGCTCTGTCCCGCCGGACTTCAGTCCAGCCCGGAACCCGTCCTCTCTGGCCACTCCGACCGCCTTATCTTCACGGGTCACCCCGATGTATGCTACATGGCTGTCCGGTCTTAAAAGAGCCGCAGCTTCTTTTCCCATAGTCTTTCCGGCTCCGTAGTCATCATGGTAGATACAGTTGGCATACTTCGTATACTGCCCCACCACCACTACCGGGACTTTTGATTCCTTCAGGAATTTTCTGTGTTCTCCCGTGATTACAGTTCCAATTAGTACGATCCCATCCACCGGATAACTCTCAAATAGCTTCAGATATGTGATCTCCTTACGCGGATCATTGTCTGTGCTGGCAAGGAGCATCTGATATCCTCTGGCCGAAAGCACCTGCTCGATTCCCGCCGTCACCCGGCTGATAGACTCAGAATTGATCTTTGGTACCACAACACCCACAAGACACGCTCTTTTTGTACGGAGCATCCTCGCCTGGGCAGAAGGCTGGTAACCGGTGGCATCGATTACCTTTTTTATCTGCTCCTTCTTTTCATCACTGACATATCCGCCATTCAAATATCTTGACACCGCCGCGCTGGAAACTCCGGCCAGATGAGCGATTTCTTTGATAGTCATAGAATGTCTACCTCCCGCCGTATTATAAATGTATTCTATCACCGTAAGGCAGGTCTGTACAATACCGGCGTCAATCCTTCAGCTGTTTTTTTAATGCCATAGTGAACATTTCCAAAAGTCTCCCCCGGAATATTGAGCTTATAGGGTCTCCAAGTTCCTGTACCGATGAACACCGCATCATAGCCGTCTGCAAGGAGATCATGCACCGCTGTAGATCCTCCCAGGGCGAAGTTCGGACGGAACAGAATTCCCAGCTCACGCATCTTCTTGTAATACCGGTCCAGTATAGACTTGGGAAGCCGGAACTCCGGGATACCATAGCGAAGGATACCGCCGATCTTCTCACGTACCTCGAATATCGTCACCTTATACCCTCTGCAGGCCATCAGAATCGCGATAGTAATACCCGCCGGTCCCGCGCCTACTACACCGATACGCCCGCCATTCCATGGCTTTCTCTCCAGCACCATCTTATCAAAACATGTATCGGAAATATAATTTTCAACAGAGGAAATGTGTACCGGTTCCCCTTTAATTCCCTTCACACTGCTTCTCATGATCGCATACCAGAGAACAGATCACAGACAGCGGATTGTTTGCAAAGACCATCTCCGCCGCCTCAGTCATCTGCCCGGCCAGGAACATCTGGATCATAGCAGGGATCGGAGTATTGATCGGACATCCCTCCCGGCATCTCGGCTTCTTACAGTTCAGACATCTCTTAGCTTCATCGATCGCATGTGATCCCATTTCGTAACCTCCTGAATTTTCATATGATTCGTATCGATATACTCTGCATGATTGAGCTATGCTCACGTATCTCTATTATCTAGTTTGCCACGAAAAAATCAAAAGTCAATCATCGTTATTTTCTTAACTCTGCTCTTTAAAAATTATTGCCTTCGTTCAAGGCTTTTACGGGTCTCTGAGCTCCTTTCCCGGGACAATAAAGAGGCCGGAGCCGGAAAATATTTATCTCCTAATCCGGCCGCCTCGTTATTGTACTGAAACAAAAACAAAGCTGTTCCTGAAATTGGATGCAATTTTAACAGGGCCGCCCCGAATAGAAAAAAAGAATAACTGTCAGATAAATCACTATCCAACAGCTATTCTCTTCCATTCATTTTAAATCATATAACAGCTGGCCTTTACCGGTCTATGCTTTCCTCATTACTCCATGATCGGCTTCATTGCCTCAGCCAGCTTATCTTTCTCTGCCTGTGCCTCATCCAGATCTTTTCCAAGAGTCGTGTAGTAGATCTTGATCTTCGGCTCTGTTCCGGAAGGACGAACAATAACAGTCTCTTTATTCTCCAGCTTGTAGATCAGAACATTCGCTGACGGAAGTCCTGTCTCTTCCGGTTTTGTATAGTCTGTCACAGAGTCTACCTTGTATCCGGCGATCTCAGTCAGCGGGTTCTCCCGCAGATTCTGCATGATACCTGCCATCTTGTCCATTCCGCTCAGTCCCGGGAATTCGAAGCTGTCAACCTTGTTCAGGTAACGTCCGTACTGTGCGTAGATCTCTTCCAGTCTCTGTTTCAGAGAGCTTCCAATGCTTCTGTAGTAAGCAGCCATCTCGCAGATCAGCATGGAACCGATGACAGCATCTTTGTCACGTACATAAGGTCCTGCCAGGTATCCATAGCTCTCCTCGAATCCGAAGATGAAACGGTCAACCTCTCCTGCCTCCTCAAGCTGAGCAATCTGATCACCGATCCATTTGAATCCGGTAAGAACACTTCTGAGCTCTACTCCGTAGTGCTCTGCCACTGCATCAGCCAGCGGTGTGGAAACGATAGACTTCACAGCCACAGCATTCTCCGGCATCGTACCTTTCTCGATACGTCCTGCACAGATATAGTCGAGAAGAAGCACACCTACTTCATTTCCGCTTACCAGCTCATAAGATCCGTCCGGGCACTTCATCGCAATGCCGACACGGTCTGCATCCGGATCTGTAGCGAGCATCAGATCTGCGCCTGTCTCTTTTGCAAGGTTCAGTCCAAGCTCAAGTGCTGCGAAAATCTCAGGATTCGGATAGCTGCATGTAGTAAAGTAGCCGTTCGGATACTCCTGATCCGGAACGATAGTAATATCAGTAATTCCGATGTCTTTGAGCACCTGTGTAACAGGTACAAGTCCTGATCCGTTCAGCGGGCTGTAAACCAGCTTCAGTCCGGCAGTCTTGCACAGACCCGGACGAACCTGTCTGGACTCGATAGCGTCATAGAGAGCTCTCTTGCAGTCGTCTCCCACGAAGCGGATCAGACCTTCCTCAACGCCCTCTGCAAATGACATATATTTTGCCCCTGTCAGGACATCTGTCTTCTGGATCTCATCGTAAACAATTGCAGCCGCATCATCTGTCATCTGGCATCCGTCCGGTCCATAAGCCTTATATCCGTTATATTTGGCCGGATTGTGTGAAGCCGTTACCATGATACCTGCATTGCAGTTATAATAGCGTGTTGCAAATGAAAGCGCCGGCACAGGCATCAGAGCGTCATAGATCCTTACTTTGATTCCGTTTGCAGCCAGAACACCAGCTGCGTTCTTTGCAAATACATCACTCTTCAAACGGCTGTCATAACTGATGGCAACAGTCTGTGTACCGCCCTGAGTCTTCACCCAGTTTGCAAGTCCCTGAGTTGCCTGGCGAACAACATAAATGTTCATGCGGTTTGTTCCCGCCCCCAATACTCCGCGCAGTCCTGCGGTTCCAAACTTCAGCGCCACGGCAAAACGGTCCTTGATCTCCTCATCATTTCCTTCAATCCTGGCAAGCTCCGGATTCAGATCCGCATCCTCCAGATCTGCTGCAAGCCAGCGCTTATACTCTTCCTGATACATTTTTACCACTCCTACTACTTTCTTTGTTATTTTTTTGTGTAAATATTACAACACTATAAATAATATACCATGTTTAAGTCTGAACGGCAATCATTCTTGCTATTTCCTGTTAAATAAAAGCAACAGTTCAGCCAGCGCCATTCATAAAACCGCACTTCGTGCTTATCGCGGCTCCGCCGCTGTTTTACTCATTGACAGGCGCTCCGCTCATCTGAATATCAGTCGCCGGATTCTTATGCAAGCATAAATCCGTCTCCTGATGTCAGATGTCTGAACTTTTAAAACAAAATACGGGACGCAGTTCTTTTTACTGCGCCCCGTATCTTATTCTTATTTTCTCATTTGTAACAATTATCTCTGAACTCTGGCTCCTGCTCCGCCCATGATTGCTTCTACTTCTTTCTTGCTTGCCATGGTTGTATCGCCAGGTGTAGTCATAGCCAGAGCTCCGTGTGCAGCGCCGTAATTTACTGCCAGCTCTGCATCTCCTGTTGTCATCAGTCCGTAGATCAGTCCAGACGCGAAGGAATCTCCGCCGCCTACACGGTCCATGATCTCCAGTCCTTTGTAATCTTTAGCCTTATAGATCTCACCGTCTGCCCAGCAGATTGCGCTCCAGTCGTTTACTGTAGCTGTCTTTACTTCACGGAGTGTTGTTGCAACTGCCTTGAAGTTCGGATATGTCTTCGCTGCTTCGTTGATCATCTTCTTATAGCCGTCCAGATTCAGCTGCTTGAGATCTGCGTCGTTTCCTTCGATTTCAAATCCGAGGCATGCTGTAAAGTCTTCCTCGTTTCCGATCATAACGTCTACATATTTTGCGATCTCCTTATTTACTTCCTGAGCCTTCTCCTGTCCGCCAATAGCACTCCACATGGAAGGACGGTAGTTCAGGTCATAAGAAACAACTGTTCCGTATTTCTTTGCAGTCTTGATCGCAGCCAGAACCGTCTCGCAGGACTGCTCTGACAGAGCAGCGTAGATTCCGCCAGTGTGCAGCCAGCGCACACCCAGTTCTCCAAAAATGTAATCAAAATCAAAGTCTTCCGGTTTTGCCTTTGAGATTGCTGTATTTGCACGGTCTGAGCATCCTACTGCTCCACGGATGCCGAATCCTCTCTCTGTAAAGTTGATACCGTTACGGCAGATTCTTCCGATTCCGTCTGTCTTCACCCATTTGATAAGAGATGTGTCCACACCTCCCTGAAGTATGAAATCCTCCATCAACTTTCCTACTTCATTGTCTGCAAATGCTGTAATGACAGCAGTTTTCATTCCGAAGCATCTTCTTAAGCCACGGACTACATTATACTCTCCGCCGCCTTCCCATGAGCGGAACTGCCTTGCTGTGCGGATTCTTCCCTCGCCCGGATCAAGGCGGAGCATAACCTCACCGAGTGATACTGCGTCAAATACACAGTCCTCTTTTGCTCTTAAATTCAGATCCATAATCTGTTCGTCCTCCTTCGATAATATATGCACGTTCAGGACTCATAGCCCATATATATAAGAATAGTATGGATTCCGGTTTTTGGCAATAAAAAATTCTTTATTCTCCCCATAGCCGTAATTCCGTCTCGTAATATTCCGCTGCCGCCTCTTCTGCCGTAATCTCTCCGGACGCGATCTTTTCCAGTATCTTTTCCAGAGTATCGTTCAGTTCGATCCATCCGTCCGGGCTTGCGGGATTGATCTCGGAACAGTTCGGCGCGATCACGTCCGTCACAAATTCAAAGGATTCCCGCTCTGTTCTCGGCAGTTTATCCATGATCTCATCCAGTACAGCGGTTGATACCGGTATTCCCCGCTCTCCAAGAAGAATGTTATTTGCATCCGTTGAATTGATCAGGTAGTTGATCACTGCCACAGCTTCATCCGGATACTGCGTATCCGCACTCACACTGAAAAACATGCTCGGGTTCAGAAAGTTGGACTTCTCGGGATCACTGGTCGGGATCGTAGTGATCCCGATCTCCACTCCATTAGGCGCTGCTTCCTGAAAAGCCGTCAACAGCTCAGAACCTCCGTGTACAGTACACCAGGCCATTGTTCTGGGAATGGATCCATATACCATAGGATCCGTTTCAACTGCGGTCATATCCCCATAATCCGGCCTGAGATGCCATCCCTCTTCTATTCCTTTCTCCAGTATTTCAAAAAAAGGAATGTAAGCTTTTCCACTGTCGACAGGCACCTGACTACCGTTCAGAGAGATTCCTTCCACTCTTGCCCACTGAGTCATAAAGATATTTCCGTCAATGGGGCAGAGATTTGCCCTATAACCAGTCTTTTCAGTGACTTCTTTTGCGATTTCCACAAATTCGTCATAAGTCATATTGTCTTTCATTGTAATCCCGCATTCATCTGTAACCGTCTTGTTGTAAAACAGACAATAGGCATTGATCCCCGCCGCGATCCCATAGATGCCGTCTCCTGACCTTCCAAGTTCCAGTATATCTTCCGGAATATCTGAAACATCCAGCGCGCCGCTCTCTATATATGGAGTCAGATCCAGCAGGATATCTTTCTCCACATAGGAATTCAACTGGTCATATCCCATCTGGACCAGATCCGGCATGGTCTTTCCCGCTGCATGGAACTCCATTTTCTCCCAGTAGTCCGGCTCGGGATAACTTTTTCCCTCGATCGTCACGCCAGCGTGTTCCTTTTGGTACAGTTCAAGAACTCTCTGCGTCCTCAGATCCCGTACTTCATTTCCCCACCATATCATGTTCAGCTTTACCTGGCTGTCCTGCATTTCAGCTTCCTGATCTTTTCCGCATCCGGCAAGTGCGCAGATCACAAGAAGAGCGATCATGACTGCCGCTGCTTTTATGCCGCGGCAGAAACCTTTTTTTACTTTCATATCCGCCGTTCCTCTTTCTTTTATCCTTTATAGTATCCTTATAATTTTCAGTATACCGTTTCACTGTTTTATTGAAAAGACACAAAACCTATTTTCCCAACACATAACCGACCGTCATATTTAAATAAACGTGGATTTTTCCCGAACAGATAGATTTTTCCCGGAAAATCTGCTAAATTAATAGAATTATCACAGAGGTGTTCCCATGAAAAATATACTTTATGAAAAATTTAAGAATATCCCTTTATCAAAGAAAATACTGATCATCCTGTTCTTTACGATCCTTGTCTCCTCACTGCTGCTCTACGCCGGGTATCTGATGATCATCTCTTCCAATAACGGACAGCTGTATCAGACATCCAGCCGTATGCTCTCGTCCGCATCCGAAGACATCTCGCAGGATCTGGATGCTCTGGAGAAAATGGGTGATTCTATTCTTCAGGATGAAACGATCCAGAACGCATTGTACCAATGCAGAAACACAACAGACGCCGCGGCTCTTCAGAACGCGCACTCTTCCATTTATACAGCGGTCAATTCCTATTATCAGAGATACAAGGCAAATCATGTGAACTATGTCCAGATCGTCAATGAGGATTTTACCGCAATGGCTTCCGCCTCAAATTCACGCGTGATCCCTTCCGAGATCCAGCGTATGCTGATCAGCCGGGCTGAGGAACAGGACGGACATCTTTCGTGGGTTACGGATTTCAGCGGCTCCTACGGCATCTTTCTTGTCAGAGAGCTGAAGCGCACGGAAAATCTTTCTCTTGATAACCTGGGCGTACTGATCATCAGCGTAGATATGAACGGGCTGCACGAAGACATCTCCTATGCCAACTCTGCCTTCCCGATATCTTACGCACTGTATTCTGAGGATAAGAATCTCTATCTGTCTGATAATCTGGAAGGGCTGAACCAGAAAGAACTGAGCGGCATCTCGCCCGCGTCCTACGACATCAGAGATATCAACGGACAGAAATACCTCATTGTCAAGGGACAGATCATCACAACGGGATGGGATTATTACTGTCTGGCTTCATATAACAGCATGTACAGGAATATCCGGGTGATCCAGAGACTGTTCTTTGTAGTCATCATCATAAGCATACTGGTCAGCGTATGGCTCATGAAATTGATGATGAGACCGCTGAACGATGATTTTGATAAACTGACCCAAAAAATACAGATGTTTGGGAACGGAGATCTTTCTGTTCCCAAAACCCCGGATTCCTATGCGGACCGGCATGATGAGATCGGGCTTATCCACCAGCAGTTTGACTCTATGGCGGAAAGTATCCGTACTCTCATCAAGGAGAACTACGAGTCCAGGCTTCAGGCAAAAGAAGCACAGCTCAAAGCTCTGGAGATGCAGATCAATCCGCATTTTCTGTACAATACGCTCCAGACTATAAACTGGCGGGCCAAGATGCTGCATGATAGCCAGATATCCACTATGACGGAATCACTGGGCAAATTTCTCCGCATCACGCTCAGCAAGAACAATGAAGACTCTTCTCTCGGGCAGGAACTGGAGCTGGTGCAGTATTATATCAACATCCAGGAACTCCGGTTTGATGAAGATCTTTCCTATGAAACCGACATTCCTAAAGACTGCATGCGCGCTTATCTTCCCAAGTTTACTCTTCAGCCTCTTGTTGAAAATGCCATACGCTATGGGCTTGAGGAAGGCGAAGACGGCTGCCATATCCGTGTGACAGCTTCTGTGAGTGATGGAAAACTGACGATCCGTGTTGCCAACACAGGCTCCTCTTTCGAAGATCATTTTCTGGAAAAGCTGATGTCAAAAGAGATCCTTCCCCATGGCTTCGGCATAGGTGTTCTCAATGTAAACAGCCGTCTGGAGCTGGCGTATGGCAGCGACTACTCTATAGAGTTTACAAATGTGGATGATCAGGCAACCGTAAATATCACGATCCCGTTCCGAACGGGAAAACCGGAGCCCCCTTCCGGGATCAGTAACAGAACAGGAGAATTAAAATGCTGAGATTATTAATTGCAGATGATGAAAAGATCATACGTGAAACTATAAGTACGCTGATCGACTGGAAAAGTATGAACATCGAGGTCATAGGAGTATGCAGGGACGGACTTGAGGCATATGACGCCATTTTGGATAAATATCCGGATATCGTCCTTACCGACATACAGATGCCCAGGCTTTCCGGTCTTGAACTGATACGGAAGATCACTCAGAACCACGATGACATCCAGTTTATCATTCTTTCCGGATACAATGATTTTTCTTACGCCAAGGAGGCCATGAGCTACGGGATCAGACATTATATCCTGAAACCGTGCAGCGAGGATGAGATCATCACTGCTGTCAAAGAAGCAGTCAGAGACCATTATCAGAATATCCGAGTCCGGGATCTTTATCATGATCCTCAGTCGCAGTATTTTTATGAGACGATCACATATGATATGCTCCTGCATGTCCTGTCTTCCGGCCAGCCTCTCAGACAGATTGCGGACACTTATGAGACACATATTGATTTCTACTACACAGGGTACCAGCTGTATTACCTGTTCTTTATCGAAGAATCCGTGCTGCAGGACTGCCTTGCCCGGATACGCGGCATGATGGATTCCGGTCGGATACCGTATATCTATACTTTTGTATATGTAACAAATACACTGCTGTTCTTCTTCCGCGATGACAGCGGAACTGATTTTGAGGAAATTGATTCTCTACTGCTGAAAAATATTCCCATGCTGACGGATGATTCTCCGCAGAGCTATAAACGCGAGTATTATCCCAATCTGACAGACATGCTGGGCACACTTCAGAAGAAGGTCAGACGCTACGCCTCGATCCGGCTGTTTTCCAGCACTCAGCAGATCTCTGTATGCAATTATGATTCCATGATCCTTGAGATAACGGCCATGGCGGATGAGCTCTTCCATACCGGGGATGAGAACAGCCTGTCAGACAGACTGGAAGCCCTGAGAAAGCTTCTGCGTTCCGCATCCGGGATCGAGTTTCTCCGGTCTGTTTCCGGAAGTCTCCTGCTGCAGACTCTGCACTTGAGCAGTTTTTACACGATGAACGATATCACAGGTTTTATGATGACTCTGGATAAAATGGATGATCCGGATGAAATATGCGATTTTGTGATCGGAAAGCTCCGGATGGCATGTATGACGCATACAAATGAAAACAAGCCTTACAAATCATTTATCCAGGAGATCCTTGCTTACACAAACGAACATCTCAGCTCCCCGGAACTGACTCTGAAATGGATCGCGGAAAATCATTTATACATGAATGTAGATTATGTCAGCAGGCAGTTTGTTCTGCAGACCGGCATCCGTTTCTCCGCCTATCTGAATGAACTCAGGATCAAAAAGGCCAAAGAGCTTCTTCTGAGCAGCGGCAATGAGAAGATCTATAGTGTGGCGGAACAGGTCGGATGCGGCAACAATCCTCAATATTTCAGTCATCTGTTTAAGAAATATACCCACATGTCCCCGAAAGAGTATATACAGAAAATGAAATCAGAACCTGACAGCTCATCGGAGGATCCTCAGAAATAACAGAAAGGGAATGGCGCTCCCTGCGGGCGTCATTCCCTTTTCCATTTCTTTTCCGCTCTTGATCCTCTGTCACATTTTCATCTTCTTACAGATACGGGATGTACTGATCCACCGACCCGATCACAAGATCAGCCATGGGGAGATTCTCTTTTTTCCCGATCCCTACCGCCTTCATCCCCGCTGTTTTTGCCGCCTGAAGACCTGCCGCGGAATCCTCGAACACGATACATTCCTTACAGGGTATATGAAGGATCTCCGCCGCCCTTACGAATACCTCCGGATCCGGTTTTGCCTTCGAAACCTGTGTTCCGTCAACCACCGCGTCAAAATATTTCGCGATATCCAGACGTTCCAGGATCAGCGGCGCGTTTTTGCTGGCGGAACCAAGGGCGGTCTTCATATTCTTTTCTTTTAGTTTTACAAAAAGATCTGTCACTCCGCCGAACAGTTCTTCCTTCTTAAGCTTTTTGATCATTTCCACATAGATCCTGTTTTTCTTATCCGCCATCTTTTCCTTTTCTTCCTGTGAAAACCTGTCGGATAATCCGCCGAATCCAAGCAGAAAATCCAGAGATTTCATTCTGGAGACGCCTTTCAGGGCCTCGTTCTGCTCAATGGTAAAGTCAAATCCCAGTTCATCCGCCAGACTCTTCCATGCAAGATAATGGTACTTTGCCGTATCCACCAGAACACCGTCCAGATCAAATATGGCACAACTGTATTTCTTATTTTCCATTTTCTAACCTCTCATTTCGACTGTGATCTCATCTGACAGCTCATACACTTCATCATATACGTGGATCTCAACAGGATCGCCTTTTTTCAGGCTGAATCTGCATTGATCCCTGTCAGCATTTATCTCGATCCGGCTGCCTCTTAGGCACAGATCCAGCCGGATGCCGTTCCATTCGTCCGGCAGGATCGGACGGAAGAAGAAGCCGCCTTCCTTTACTCGCAGACCTAAGAATCCATATACGACAGCCATATAAGTCCCGCCCATATTTGCGGTGTGTATGCCGTCCTTCGTATTTTTCTGTGAATTATTGATATCTGTTTTGGAAGAGAAATCAAAATACTGATATGCCTTTTCTTTTTCTCCCAGCTTCGCCGCTATAATACTGAATATGCATCTCGACAGCGAAGAATCATGAGTAGTGATCTTTTCATAATACTCAAAAGAGTTTCTGATCGTAGACAACTCCTGCTCATCCTCAAACAGGAAATGAGCAAGTACGGTATCCGCCTGTTTGCATACCTGATAACGGTAGATATGATACAGGAAATTTCTTTGCATCAGCGGGCCGGCTCCTTCCGGTATGGATGCCATATCCCACACCTTTTTGGACAAGAAGCTGTCGTCCTGAGGATTGATATCAAGTTCTTCATCGTAAGGAAGATACATGGCCTCCGCTGCCGTCTTAAATCCTGTGATCTCCGATTCTGTAATGCCGATCTTATCCTGCAGCTTTTCCAGCTGTCCTTTCTCTTTCAGTTTTTCATACAGTTTTGCCGCCCAGATCAGGTTGTGTTTGGCCGTCAGATTCGTATAGTAATTGTTATTTACGACACAGGTATACTCGTCCGGACCGGTCACATCATGAATGTGGAACTTTCCTTTGTAAAAGTTTCCCAGATCGTACCATATCCGGGCTGTCTCCATAACGATCTCGGCGCCCTGCTCCACGATATAATCCCAGTCTCCTGTGATTAGATAATACTGGATGATCCCGTATGTAATGTCTCCGATTATGTGATACTGGGCTCCGCCCGACGGGTAATAATAGGAGCATTCTTTTCCGTTAATAGTCCTCCACGGGAACAGCGCTCCTTTCGGATGTCCCATTTTCACGGCATTCTCCCTTGCCTGATCCAGGATATGATACCGGTAACCGAGCAGTTTTCTCGCTACTTCCGGCTGGGTCAGGGAGAAGAACGGGAGCATATACATCTCCGTATCCCAGAAATAATGTCCCTCATATCCTTCACCGCTCAATCCTTTTGCGCCGATATTGCTGACTCCGTCAAGCCCAGCCGACTGCAGGAGACCGTACTGACTGAAATGGAGAGACAGGTTCAGCTCTTCATCTCCGCTGATCTCGATCGCGCATCCTTCCCAGAATTTCTCAAGGAATTCCTCCTGTTTCCCGTACCAGTATCCGGAGCCTTTTTCCACTGCCAGATCCAGAAGCCTCAGAGCCTCTTCCTTTACATCAGCGTATCTCAGGGAATCACAGAGAATACTGTACTTTTCCGCGCAGCTCCATTTTCCTTCTTCAGCTCCGAACTCGATCCTGTCTGTAATGCTCTTTTCATCACATACCAGAGTCTGGGAGACCGGACCGGAAAAGACATGGCTGACCGCGCATGCGGCTTCCAGACCTGACCTTACCGTCTCCGATACAAGGATGCCTGTTGTGCCGTCCGCCTCAACATCTTTCACACGCATATGTATCCTCTTCTCTCCGGCAACCCTGGAATCCTTTTTGTTAAAATAGTTATACACATCGCCTGACTGGACAGATTCCATTTTCACTGTTCCGGAGAAATTCAGCGGACAGATCCGGTATCTGATCAGGAAAAGAGGAAGCATTTCAAAAGACGCCATCCTCTCGATCCGAACGCTTACTTTTCTTCCGGCCGGCGACTCCCATACAAATGATCTTGAGGTAATCCCCTTTTTCATATCCAGCGTTCTGCGGTATTCTGTCACATTGCCCGTGAACAGGTCCAGTTCTTCTCCTTCGATCCATATTTTTACGGACTGAGTGTCAAAAACATTGACCATGGAATGTTTTTCCTGAATAAATCCGATGTGCCATTCTTCGGTGCTGATCTTGTAGGAATTATAAAATCCATTGATATACTGTCCCCGGATCGTGTCGTATCCCTCCGGATATCCTTCTTCAAAATTCCCCCTCACTCCCTGATAACCGTTGGCATTGTGGAACAGCGTCTCATTGATCAGCAATTCTTCATTGTCTTTTTCAAATCCTATTTTTTCCAAAACATAGGATCCTGTACTGTTATTCATATAAACTCCTTTTCTGACGGCGGATATTCCGTGAAAGACCGCCGTCAGCTGTTTTATTTCTTAATCCTTATCCGCACAGGAACTCGATAAAATCCTTCGCTTCTTCCGGATGGGCGGCATCCTGCATCACCACAAGATAGCTGTCCCCGTCTATTAAAAATCCGTACTCTTCCAGTTTCTGATTCCCGGTCATCATGACTCCGTAGCCGTCCTCCGCCCGGATACCGAGAGACTCCTGTTCCTCCTCTGACATGACCTTTATAAACGGCTGAAGCATTCCCGACTCCTTATACTGGCCGTAATATTCCTCATCCATGATCATGACATCCGGCAGTTTGTTCTGTATAAAAGAGGACAGTTTTATCTCCTTATAGCTGTCAGAGAGCGCCGATCCGGTAAAGAGTATGGTATCGTCTACAAATATCTCATGGAGAGCGCTGCTGTCTCCCATATACTCCTTGAAATCAGATTCCATCGTCTTCTGGTCGCCGTCCATCGAATCGATAAACACTACATTCAGAAGGATATCCACCTGGGTCCTGTACACAAAATATATTCCGAAAATAATGACGAGCAGAGTCAGGAACAGAAGCATGATATGAGTTTTATAGTAGGCAATAACATGTTCTGCTTTCTGCCGTACACTCATTCCCCTGAAATAGCTTTTTTCAAGTTCTCTTTTTTCTTTCCGGCTCATATCACTTTCATATTTCTTCTGTTCCATATCTTCTCTTAACTCCTTCCTTTTTCTTTATTCTTTAACACCGCCGCTTGCGATACCTGATACGATCTGCTTCTGGAACAGCAGTACGATGATCAGGGTCGGGATCGTTACGAGCGCCGCGGCAGCCGTGATCTGCCCCCAATAAATGGTATATTCATTCTGAAGGCTGGCGATACGGACCGGAACGGACATCCAGCTTACATCCGAGTTCAGTGTCAGTGAAAGAAGATACTCGTTCCATGCGGATATAAACGTCAGGATAGCAGATGCAAAAATTCCGGGTGCGGCAATGGGAAAGATGATCTTCCATAAAGTTTTCCACGGAGAACATCCGTCCATTTTCGCCGCCTCTTCCAGAGAGGCCGGAACCTGTCTGAAATGAGTCATCATGATCCATACCGCACTTGGCAGGGTAATACAGCCGTAAGGCAGGGTGATCATATAACTGTTCAGCCATCCCAGCTGATAGAACATATTAAAAATAGGTCCGATCAATATCATCTGCGGGAACATAGAAACTCCCAGGATAATGACCACCAGAAGAGTCCTGCCTTTAAACCTGAACCTAGCGATAATATAAGCAGACATGGAAGCTGTAATGGTCACATAGACCGTAGTCAGAGCCGCTATGATCAGACTGTTCTTGATTGCGTTGAGGACTCCTTTGTCAAAGATCACCGCGATATAATTCTCGATCGTCGGATGGGCGGAGAGCAAAGCATAGGTCGCCGCCCCGTGGATATCGGCGTCTGTTTTAAAGGAAGTGATCACGATCCATAAAAAGGGAAATACCGTAATAAACAAAAACAGGATAATAAAAACCAGGCAGGCCCAGTCAAAAGCCGTTTTCTTTTTCATCTCAATTCCTCCTTCCTAGGCCGTCTTGTCGCTGATCACATCCGCGCCCAGAACCTTCATATAGATAAACGCAATGATCGCGACGCATACGAACATACCGATGACTACCGCAGATCCGTATCCGTAGTTGCTCTGGCTGAATATCAGCTTGTTTGAATAGATGGAAAGGGTTTCTGTTCCGTTTCCGGGGCCGCCGCCCGTCAGGATGGTCAGCAGATCGAATACCCGGAACGAATCCAGTGTACGGAACAGCAGAGCTACCATGATGCTGGGTTTCATAAGGGGCAGCGTGATCCTGAAAAATGTACCTACTTTCCCGGAACCGTCGATCGATGCTGCTTCATACAATCCGCTGTCGATCACCTGGAGGCCTGCCAGAAGAAGCAGCGCCATATATGGCGTCGTCTTCCAGATATCTGCGATGATCGCTGATGCCATGGCTCCGTCCGGAGTCATCAGCATAGACGCCTGCGTATCAATGAGACCCAGTTTGTTGAAAATATGAGCGACCACGCCAAAGTCGCCGTCATACATGTATTTCCACATCATGGCGGATACCGCTGTCGGGATCGCCCACGGGATCAGCCCCATGGTACGGATCGCTCCGATCCCGCGGATACTCTGGTTCATGATCAGAGCCAGACATAATCCCAGGATGAATTCAAAGAATACGGAAACTACGGTAAACAGCAGCGTGTGTCCTACATCCGCCCAGAAACGTCCGTCTTTCGCCAGATTGATATAGTTTGTCAGACCGACAAAATTGCTCGTCACGATCGTCGAGTCCAGATTGTCCAGGATAGCCGGCATATTTTCCGCGTTATAAAATTCAACACCGGCATATTTATCGCTGTCATATACAGCCATGATCCGCTCTCTGATATCTCTGTTGAATTCCTTGATCTCTGTCATCTGACTGTCCGATATCTTCTCCGTGTCTGTTATATCAGCATACTTTTCCATCATTGCCGTTACGTCTTCCTGCACCGCGCTGATCTCGGCCTGGTCAGCCTCATCCATAAGCATCTTGTCCGCATCCAGGAAGTAATTGACATACTTGCAGTCCTCCTGGAATAAGGATCCGTTAAATTGCTCCGAGATAAAAAATCCGTTATAAGACTGATCATTGTTCCTGTAATCAAACAGCGAATACATGAAGGATGTGATGATAGGATAGAAAGAGAACACGCCTATGAATACAAGCAGCGGGATAATAAATACAAATTGCTTGAGTGTCATCCTCTTAACCACGTATAAGCACCTCCATTTTCATTGATTTTCCCCAATTTTGGGTATAAGAAAGGCTGCTGTCTGTTATAAACAGCAGCCCGACATAAATTCCGGTCTGTGATCCACGGAATAAAGTCCTGATTTAATTATTGCGGCTGAAATCCATATTCGTTCAGAAGGTTCTCAACCTCTGTCACTGTTTCATCGATCTCGGCCTCATCCGACAGATAAGTATGGATCGCAACCTGAAGTCCGTCGGAAAGTTCATTGTATCTTTCTACCGTCGGTCTTGAGATTGTTATCTTAAGAGAATTCTGTATTCCGTCACTTTCAACGATATCATTGGACTCAAACAGTTCCTCTGATTCCGCATTCTTTGTATATCCCGGAATACTGTTCCCGGTCTTGCAGAATACCATATTGCCTTCTCCTGATGTAGCATATTTCACAAATTCCCATGCGGCCTCCTTCTGTGCTGAGTTGGCATTGATACCCATCTCCCAGCCTCCGAGAGTTGAGCCGCCGCTGTTGGGAAGGCAGGCCGGTGTGATCTGATCAGGTCCGACCTCTGTCTCATCCGTAAAGTTGGAATATGTAGATCCCCATCCCCTGTACATAACGCACTGACCGGATGTCATCAGATCCACGCCGTCTGATTCGATCATGGAAAGCTGTTTGTCAGATGTATAATCCGCTTTGACAGCCTCTTTGAATTCTTCAAGCCCTCCTTTGATGTTTGTAAAGTTGCTCGTCCACTCATTTACATTGCACACAAGTCCTTCATACTGGTTTGCCTGGACGGCAAGTCCGTATTGGGTTCCGCCCTGTCCGGTATACTTTGCAGCCATATCCATCAGATCTCTGTAAGTATAGTCTCCGCTTACCAGCTCTTCCAGATCCTCGGGAGATACAATGTCATTTCTCACACAGAGAGACGCGCAGTCTACATACAGCGGAAGTGCGTACAGCTTGGCGCTGTATGTATTGGCCTGGATCGTACCGGGATTAAAATCCGCAGCGCTGAGGCCCGCATCCATCATATATTCATCGACAGGTTCCAGATATCCGGAAGCCGCGATATCCGATACCCAGCAGCAGTCCATCAAGATCACATCATACTCATCACTTCCTGCCGACAGGGACGTCATAAGCTGCTGCTTGAAGTCATCTGATTTGCTGGAGCCTTCGATCCATTCTACCTCGATCTTGTCCTGGGAGGCATTAAACGCATCCACCAGAGCCTGCTGCGCTCCGGATCCGTTATCAGCCGAATACCATGTGATATGTACCTTTTCGCCGCTGGAACTTCCCTCATCTGCTCCTGAATCTCCGCTTCCGCCGGAACCGTTAGATCCGCATCCAACGATCAGTGTTGCTCCCATTGCCGCAGCAAGGAAAGCCGCAAGAATTTTTCTTTTCATGCTTTTCATTCCTTTCGTTTTTATTTTATTTTCTTGTTTATGTCTATAATATAAAAAAATTTCCGGATAAAAAAAAGGAATAAAACTTAGGGGGAATTGTAAAAAACCGAGAGGATAGATTACTCTCTTTCTTCTGAAAAATATCCATATTCCAGTCTGTCTGCTTCAATTGTTGCAAATCGATTGCAACGATTCGTACACTATTATTAGACATACTCCCATCATCGGAGGTTCAATACCTATCTATAATTTTCCCCGTCACTCATCTGCATCCTTTAAAACATCTCCAGCTAATCCGTCACTTTCTCCTAACAAAAAAACGGGATTTCCCACACTTCATCAGTGTGAAAAATCCCGTTTTAATTTACCCTCATAAAATTGATTTCTGATAAAAATATTTTTTAGCCGTGATCACATATCTTCCTTATGAAGCGGACTCTGCCTTCAGTTCTCTCATAAGGCCGATTCTGTTCGTCTTAAAGTGGAAGAACGGACGCTTGTCAATCTGGATGATTTCAACCGGGTGCTGATACTCTTCCAGACACTCTTCTACCTTTTCTCTGATACTGTCAACTGTATATCCGTCTTTTAATACAACATACAGATACGGTACATAATATCCCGGATGCTCATCATCATCAAGGAGTACAAAGAACTCGTCATCAATTCCATCGATCCGTGCGTTTGCCACAAGGTTTTCCATCGGGAGCACAGCCAGATCACCGCCACCGTAACGCGGAGCATATCCCCTGTTCAGGACATAGAGCACGCCGTCCTCATCCATATATCCGAGATCTCCTGTATGGAGCCATACATTGCCGTCTGCATGTTTCTGCAGTGCTTTTGCAGTTGCTTCCGGATTATCATATCCAAGCATATTTCCGGGGCCTGTCTTACAGATTTCTCCAAGCTGATTGTAAGTAAGCTCCTCCTGTGTTCCAGGTTTGAAAACACTTACTACACTCAGCGGCATCGGAACACCTACGTTTCCGTCTCTGATCGGCTTCGGAGCCATCGGAAGTGAGAACGTTGATCCAGCCTCACTGCTTCCGTATCCTGTCGTGAACCGGATATTGCAGTTATGTGCATGAAGGAAATTCTCTGCATTTTCCAGCTGAATATTGTTGTATGCTTCACTTCCTGCACCTGCTGCAAGCAGATGTGACAGATCATAGTCATCTGGAATACGGCCATTGCGCATAACTGTTTCGATAAACATCGGAACCATCGGCCAGTTGTTTGCTTTATATCTCATCAGTTCAAGATCAACATCTTCTTCATAGCAGAAAGGATCCAGGATCAGAAGCTTGTTAGAAGCAAGCGGCATCAGTACCATAGATACAACAACAGCAACAAGAGCCGGAGGCAGGCATGTTACCATCCAGTTCGGACGCATTCCTTCTGCACCTCCGTAGAAATTCATCTGGCAGATAATGCTCAGCATCGTATTTGATGAGTGAATAACCTGTTTGGACGGTCCTGTGGATCCGCTTGTGTATGCACGGAACAATGGACGGTTGATATCAGCCGGAGCTTCTACTGTTCCTGTATAGGACTCTCCCTGAGCAATAAATTCATCCCATGTCATAGTTGCCGGTCCAGAAGCGCATACAGACGGATAATAATCATTCAGACATGCCTGAACATGTGCCGGCATCGCATCGCGGCTTCCATAGTGCAGCGGTGAAATGAGAACGATTTTTTCCACATTGCTGTTATTCAGGAATTCGTTCATTTCCTTTTTAGACATAAAATCATGAGCAATGATTACTTTTGCCCCTGATTTTCTTGCCGCCTCAACATTTTCCTCTACTGTATTATCGCGACACAGAACAGATGCTCCGATTTTCTCCGCCGCGAGCAGAATATAAAGGAATTCCGGAACAAGACGGAGATATACAGGAATCTGGTCGCCTTCGCCAAATCCGAGCGCTTTCAGTGCTTTTGCTGTTTTGTCCGCCTCATCAAAAACTGTCTGCCAGGTAATATTTTCTCCGTAATAATGCATGGCATCTACATCCATTCCGGGACAGCAGTTTCTCAGATACTGCTCCAGTGTACATCCCGGAATCTTGATCATTTTCATCATCATATCAGGATAATATTTCATCCATGGACGGTCAATACTTGGTTTCCCCGTTAATACTTTAACTTCACTCATACTCGTTACCTCTTCTGATCTTTTGATTTTAATCTACGACGCATAATCTTACTCTTCAATCTAAAGGAATTCAAAGGAAGGAAAAGGAAGAAGCAGAAGAAAAAAGAGTCAATTTGACAGATAAAATATGAATATGAATCATATTAATCTAACAAATCAACTCTTATATTTCGCCATGAATTAATCCCAGTGTATTTGTATGCTATTTTTATAATTCAAGACTCGCTCACGAGTCCTGGCGAGGAATTCGGGTCAGCTTTAGCTGACATAATACAATGCTAAAAATCAAATCTTACTATCTCACAGTTCTTCACGCCGAAGGCTGCATACTCCTCATTCGTCATATCTGTAAAATAGGACTGCACTACCCGTGCAATACCATTATGAGCCACCAGAATATACGTCTTCTTGTCCGCTTCCGCCCTGATATCATCCAAAAGATTGTAGATCCTCTGCGCCAGCTTCAGCGTTGATTCTCCGCCTTCATGACTGACTGCAAAGCACTCCTTTGCCTTTTTAAAGTCCGCTCCGTCTCTTGGCGTAGATTCCCATTTACCGAAGTTCTGTTCGATAAGCCTGGGCTCCATACGCGAAGGAATACCTGTGATCTCTGAAATATGCTTTGCTGTTTCAGCAGCCCGGATCAGAGGAGAATAAAGGATCTCATCCGCCCTGATTCCCTCCTCCAGGATTTTCTTTCCGGTTTCTATGGCCTGCTGGTGTCCAAGCTCCGTCAGAGCAATATCCGTCGCTCCGCATATCTTATTTTCCACATTCCACACGGTCTGTCCATGCCTTACAAAGTAGAAATGCCCTCCGGAATTATTCCATTTTTCATTCCTAATCATTGTATATTCTGTTCCTCCTTTTGCTTCATCAAGTTCTTCTGACAATTTGGAAATGAACGGATGTGCGTCCTCATTTCCGTTCAACCATATTTGCATAACCTGTTCGGTATCTGCTGTTTGAAATTCTCGAATCATCTTTCTTGCCTCCTATGTTTTGCAGCATATCGAATTAAAACAAGCGTGGTAAGTGCAAGCATACAAAGTCCTGATATGAAAAACCAGACATTTACCCCTATTTTTTCCGCAATCGGGCTGCTAAAAAGTAACCCAACAGGCATAGTAACAGAAGAAATCAAGGTAAGTACTGAAAAGGCACGCCCCATTTTTTCAGGAGCAACAGTTTCCTGTATATATGCTGTCAATGGGATTGTATGGACATTCCCCGCCGCCCCCAAACAAATACAAGATGCCGCAAAGAAAAACCACCCTATATAAACTGACGGTATCACACCACAAATGACAGATGCAACGCCCATTCCAAGTAAACCAATAAAAGAAACTCGGATTTTCCGCTCTACTTTCAAAATGCCAGAAAACAAAAGCGATGATACCATCATGCCGATTGCAAAAGATAACTCTACTGAACTTCCATACATTGCGGACAAATCGAAATAATCGCTTGTCATCAATGGATAAAACGATGATAATGGTGCATAAAAGAACATACAGAGTGCTTCTGCAATGACAATATAAAACAGCTTTTTATCTTCTCCGAATACCTGTAATCCCCCTTTTATTTCTGTAACAAAGTGGTGTTTTTCCTGCTCTGTTTTTTTCAGTTTCGGGATTTTAACAACTGCTAAAGCTACACTTGCCAAAATTGCTCCGACAACATCGCTCATCAATACGACTGACATCGGGAAAATCGCATATAAGGAAGCTCCGATGACCGGACCAAGCAGGAATGAGCCGGAATTTAATAGCTGCATCCAACCGTTTGTTTTTACCAACTGGTCCTTTGGTACGAGCTGCGGAATGATTGACTGTATGGCAGGCTGCTGAAATGTACTACCTATTCCACGAACACAAAGCATGACGAATACTGTCCATACAGGTAAATCGAAAAAGAACAGCAGCACCGCGTAAATCAGGGCAATCATTCCCATCATCATATCCGAAAAGATGGAGATAAACTTTCGATTATAGCGGTCTGCTACAATTCCTGCTATCGGGCTGAATAAGGACATTGGAAGATAAGCTACAATTCCCGATATTCCAAGCATCAACGGTGATGATGTTTTCTCGGCAAGCCACCAAATCAATGCAAACTGCACTCCGTGGCTTCCTAACATCGAAACCGCTTGTCCTAAGGCTACGATAATAAATTGTGATTTCCATTTTTTATTTTTATCCATATCAAATTGTCCTCTCATTTTCAAAATAGTTTTTCAAACAGGGGACAATATCAAATGTGATAATCCCCTTATTGTGCTGCTGCCGACATCAAGCCACCTCCCTTCAAAAGATAATTTGTTCTCTGTTTTACAAGATGTCTTTTAAATATTTTTTTAGTCCGTCACGATATTTTTGCGTAAGAATTAAATACTGCTGAATATATTTCTCATAACTTCCATCAACATGAAGAAGTAAAAACAATTCAAAGCCCGGATTGGATACTGCTGCGATGTCATTCTCTTCTATCGAAGCAATCAGTTCATCATAGCCCTGTACCTTTTCTT